>JANMYI010000635.1:0-1810 GCA_031381955.1 Burkholderiales bacterium | reverse complement strand
GCCCTGGCGCAGCCGCAGTACCGCGACACCACGCGCACCTTGCTGGCCCGCGGCGTGTGCCAGGCGCGCGACGGGCGCTGGGGTGAGGCAGAACAAACGCTGACCCGCTCTTATGAACTCGACCCCGCCAACCCGGCCACGGCGGTCAATCTGACTGAGGTCTTGCTGCGCCGCGGCCAGTTCGAGCGGGCCCGCTTTTACATCAAGCGCGTGAACGATGTGCCCGATCAAGTCAACGCGCAGACTTTGTGGCTGGCCGCGCGCATCGAGCACAAGTTGGGTCAAGGCGAGCGAGCGCGTGAACTGGGTTCGATGCTGTCGCAGCGCTTTCCGCAGTCACCCGAAGCCATGCTGTTTGAGCGAGGCCAGTTTGATGAGCAATGACACGGACGCCCAGCCGCGCAGCGCTGGCGCCATGCTGCGCATGGCGCGCGAAGCCAAGGGCTGGCACATCGGTGCGCTGGCATCGGCCTTGAAGGTCACGCCGGCCAAGCTGGAGGCGCTGGAAAGCGATCGTCTCGATGCCTTGCCCGACGCCACGTTCGCGCGTGCCTTGGCGCAGTCGGTGTGCCGTCAACTGAAGACCGATCCGGCGCCGGTGTTGGCCCTGATGCCGGCAGCCGCGTCCATGGGGCTGGGGGCCGGGCGTGACGGCATCAACACGCCGTTTCGTGAGCACTCGCCGCAGCGCGACGGCAACGACACCAACTGGCTGCGCCACCCCATGTTGTGGGGCAGTGTTGTGCTGCTGGCCGCCGCGCTGGTGGTGTATGTGGTGCCGGTGTCGATGTGGGCGCAGTGGCTGTCCGTGTTGCGCCCGGACTCAGCGTCCGTGCCGGTGGTGGTGCCGCCGCCGCCCATGGCGCCTGCGGCTTCTGCGGCGGGCGGGCTGTCCGGCCTGGCCAACGCGCCGCTTGGCGCTGGGTCGGCGCCCGCCGCGGCGGCGGAGCTGCCGAAGCGGGGCGAGGCGCCGACACTCACCATGGCGCCCATCGCTTCAGCGCCCATGGTTGAAACGGTTTTTCCGGCGCCAGGGCCGGTGCAAGGCGTTTTGGGCGCACCACCCATGAACGCTGCGCTGACCAGCGCGGTGGTGATCCGGGTCAACGAGGCGTCGTGGGTTGAAGTCAATGATGCGCAGGGCAAGTCGTTGCTGTCGCGCCTCTTGCAACGCGGCGAAAGCGTGGGCCTGGACGGCAGCTTTCCGTTCAAGCTGAAGATCGGCAACGCCGCAGCCACCGAGCTGAGCTTCCGCGGCCAGCCGATCGATTTGCGGGCCGTGACGCGCGACAACATCGCGCGCCTGGAGTTGCAATGAACCTCCTGCCCATACCACCGGCCCTCATTCCGGCGCGGCACAGCCTGCAAGCCCGCGTGGCCTGGGGCAGCCATGTCGTCACCGTCGGTGGCGACGCACCAGTGCGCGTGCAATCCATGACCAACACCGACACGGTCGACGCCGTGGGCACGGCGATCCAGGTGAAGGAATTGGCGCAGGCCGGATCGGAGTTGGTGCGCATCACCGTAAACACGCCTGAAGCCGCGCAGGCCGTGCCCTACATCCGCGAGCAGCTCGACCGCATGGGCATCAACGTGCCCTTGATCGGCGACTTCCACTACAACGGCCACCGCCTGCTCACCGACCACCCGGCCTGCGCCGCGGCCTTGAGCAAGTACCGCATCAACCCCGGCAACGTGGGCAAGGGCGCGGCGCAGGCCGGGTGGTCGGTGAGCAGGCGGTGGCCGTTGTAGTGGAAGTCGCCGATCAAGGGCACATTGATGCCCATGCGGTCGAGCTGCTCGCGGATGT
>JANMYI010000628.1:0-12784 GCA_031381955.1 Burkholderiales bacterium | reverse complement strand
CCTACGGCGCGGTGGAACTGGGCGCGATGATCGAGGTGCCGGCTGCCGCATTGAGTCTGCGGTTATTCATCCGGCACTTTGATTTCATCTCCATCGGCACGAATGACCTGATCCAGTACACCCTGGCCATCGACCGTGCTGACGACACCGTCTCGCACCTGTACGACCCCTGGCACCCGGCCGTGCTGGGCCTGCTGGCCGGGGCCATCAGCGAAGCGCACGCCGCCGGCAAGGGCGTGAGCGTGTGCGGCGAGATGGCCGGCGACGTGGAATTCACCGACTTGCTGCTGGCCATGGGGCTGCGCTGCTTTTCCATGCACCCGGCGCAGATTGCGTCGGTCAAGCAGCGCATCCTGCGCGCCGACACGCGCCGCCTGGGCGCCGCTTTGAGCCAGGTGCTGAGCGCCGAAGCACCCGAGCAGGCGGCCGCGCTGGCGTTCAAGCCGGGGCGGCCAGGCGTGGGCTGATTGGGGTAAATCCAGCGCCCGGGTGCCCGGTTCATGGCGGCGTGGGCGATCTGGATGGTTTGCTCGATGGCGATCACCCCGAATGGGGGTGTGAACCCCGCGGCAACACCAGCGTAACCCCTGCCCGTGCAGCCGGTTCGCAGATCCACAATGCACTGAATGATGAGTACAACAACGTCGGCGCCAGTGGTTGTTGCATCCGGGGTCCAGGGCGGCGACGCGCCTTGATGCCATGAACGCCCATCGGGGAGCTGCGCCTTGACCCTGCCACCCGGCGAGCGCGGCGCGGCCGCGCCGCGCTCGCAGGCGATGCACGCGGCCCTGGCCGCGTGCCGTGCTTCACTGGCCACGGCCGGCGCGTTCAGCGTGTTCATCAACCTGCTGATGCTGGTGCCGGTGGTGTACATGTTGCAGATCTACGACCGCGTGCTCAGCAGCGGCAGCGAGCCGACCCTGCTGATGCTCACGCTGATCGTGGTGTTCCTGTTCGCCGTGCTCGGCACACTGGAGTGGTTGCGCGCGCAGGTGATGATCATGGTCAGCACCAAGCTCGACGCCAGCCTGGGCAAGACCGTGTATGGCGCCATCTTTGCCCGCGCCTGGGCCGGTGGCGGGCGTGCCGGCTCGGCGCAGCCGCTGTCCGATCTGCACCAGGTGCGCGGCTTTCTCACCGGCCCGGGCTTGTTCGCGTTTCTCGATGCGCCCTGGCTGCCGCTGTACCTGGGCGTGATGTTCATCCTCCACCCCGTGCTGGGCTGGGCCGGCGTGGCCGCGGCCCTGGTGCTCGTGGCCCTGGCGTTCTGGGCCGAAGCGGCAACCGGGGAAACGCTGCGCGAAGCCGGGCAGGTGGCCGCCCGCGCCGAGCAGGAAACGCAAACCAACCTGCGCAATGTGGAGGCCGTGGCCGCCATGGGCATGTTGCCCAGGCTGTGTGAACGCTGGCAACGCACCCACCTGGGTGCCATTGCCTTGCAGCACCAGGCCAGCCGGCGCGCCGGGCTGATTTCTGCGCTATCGCGCACCTTGCGCATGAGCATCCAGTCGCTCATCCTCGGCCTGGGTGCCTGGCTGGCACTGCGTAATGAGGTCAGCGCCGGGGTGGTCATCGGCGGCTCGATCCTGCTGGGCCGTGCCCTGGCGCCGATCGACCAAGTGATCGCGCATTGGCGCTCGTTCGTCAATGCCCGCGCCGCCTATGCCCGGCTGAACGAGTTGTTGCGCCAACCCACGGCGCAGGCCCCCATGGCCCTGCCTGCGCCGCTGGGTGCGGTGAAGTTCGAGCAGGTCGTGGTGCAGCCCGCCGGTGCGCGCAAGCCCTTGCTCAACGAACTCAGCTTCAGTATCGAAGCGGGCCAGCAGTTGGCCGTCATCGGGCCCAGTGCAGCGGGCAAATCGACCCTGCTGCGCGCGCTGTTGGGCCTGCATACCCCGGTCAGCGGAACGGTCACGCTCGATGGCGCCGAACTGGCCCAGTACGACCGCACCGGCCTGGGCGCCCACCTGGGCTACCTGCCGCAAGGCGTGGAGTTGCTGCCCGGATCGGTGGCCGAAAACATCGCCCGCTTTGGCCCGGTTGACGCCCCGGCGGTGGTCAGTGCGGCCATGGCTGCTGGTGTGCACAACCTGATCCTGGCCTTGCCCGAAGGCTACGGCACGCGGGTCGAAGGGCCGGCGCTTTCGGCCGGCCAGCGCCAGCGCATCGCCCTGGCGCGTGCGGTCTACGGCCAACCGCGGCTGGTGCTGCTGGACGAGCCCAATTCAAACCTCGACGAAGAGGGCGATGCGGCGCTGCTGCACACCCTGGGCGAGCTGCGCCGCTGGGGCAGCACGGTGGTGGTGGTGACCCACCGCACCAATGTCTTGCAGCAGGTCGATCGCGTGCTGTTGCTGGTGCAAGGCAAGCTGGCCTTGTTTGGCACTCGCGAGCAGGTTTCGGGCGCCTTGCAGCAGGCCGCCTCGCGCACCACCGTGGGCAAAGCCGTGGCTGCGCGGCGAGCCGCTGGCGGCCTGAGCGTGGCTGAATAACGGCGGGGCATGACGATGAGCGCACAGGGCAATCTGGTGGGTGCAGGCGCAGGCGCGGAAAAGAGCGCGGGGGCCGCATTGACCGCCGCCAAGGACGCGCCGTTGACTTCGCTGATGCTCAGCGCACCCGGCTACGAGTTGGCCGAACCCGTGCCCATGGCGGCCATCGAACGCGGCGAGCGGCGGCTGCGTTGGCTGGGCTTCGCGGTGATCGCCGTGGTGTTTGGTGGCCTGGGCAGCTGGGGCGCACTGGCGCCGCTGAACAGCGCGGCCGTGGGCACCGGCGTGATCGCCGTGGAGAACTACCGCAAGACGGTGCAGCACCTGGAAGGCGGCATCGTCAAGAGCATTGCCGTGCGTGATGGCGACGTGGTGCAGAAAGACCAGACCCTGCTCACCCTGGATGACACCCAGCCACGGGCGCAGCTGGAAGTGCTGCGCGGCCAGTCGTTGATGAACCAGGCCAAGGAGGCCCGCCTGGTTGCCGAGCGCGACCGTCGCGCGCTCATCAGCTACCCGGCCGCGATTGCTGGCGCTCGGGGCGACACCCGCGCCAGGGACGCCATGCGCATCCAGGACCAAACCTTCTTTGCCCGCCGCACCGCCATGCAAGGCGAGGCCTCGCTGTATGACCGCCAGATCAGCCAGTTGCTGGCCAAGCTGCAGGGCCTGGCCGCGCAACGCACCAGCCGGGACCATCTCGCCACCTCGTACCAGCACGAGTTGGTCGACTACCGCGCCTTACTGGAAGAGGGCTACACCGACCGCATTCGCGTGCGCGAGCTTGAGCGCAGCGTGGTGCAGACCGAGGGCCAGCGCGGGGCCCTGGTGTCCGAGCAGGCGGCCACCGAGCAGCAGATCAGTGAAACCCGCGTCAAGCTGTTGCAGATCCAGAACGAGTTCCAGCGCGAGGTGGCGCGCGAGCTGTCGCAGGTGCAGTCAGAGCTGTTCGACCAGCAGGCCAAGTTGCAGGCGCTCGAAGACGCCGTGGCGCGCACCGTTATTCGCGCGCCCGAAGCGGGCACGGTGCTCGACCTTTCAGTGCACACCATTGGCGCCGTGCTGCGCCCGGGAGGCAAGCTGCTGGACCTGGTGCCGCAAAACGAAAAGCTGCTGGTTCAGGCCCAGCTTTCACCGCGCGACATTGACCAGGTTCGCGTCGGCCAGCTCGCCGAGGTGCGCTTCAGCGCGTTCAAGCAGCGCGACACCGCGCGCATTGACGGCAAGCTGGTGGCCTTGTCGGCCGACCGGCTGATCGACGAGAGCGGCGGCGGCAAAGTGCCTTACTACCTGGCTCGCGTGGAGATCACGCCAGAAGGGCTGAAGGAGCTGGCGCGCGGCAAGCTGGCGCTGCTGCCGGGCATGCCGGTGGAGGTGCTGGTCAAGACCGGCGAGCGCACGGCGCTGTCGTACCTGTTGGCACCACTGCGCGACAGCCTGGCGCGTGGCTTCACCGAGCATTGACGGCCCCTGCCGCGCCCGCCTTCAGGGCCTGGTTTGCAGCGGCACGGTTGCGCCGGCCTGAACCGCCGCGAAAGCCAGCTCGTCGCTGTCGTACACGCAGCCGGGGCCGAATTCAGCCAGCAAGCCGGTGCGCCGCGCCACGCTCAGGAACTGCGGCTTGGCGTTGCTCAGCCACAGTGCCACGCCGCGCTCGCGCAACTGGCGCAGCAGGCCGCGCAGCACTTCCACGCCGGTGGCGTCGAGCAGGTTGATGCCCTGGGCGCGCAGCACGATGACCTTCAGCCCGGGGTGTTCGCGCTCCAGGCGCAACAGCGCGGCTTCGAACACCCAGGCGTTGGCGAAGAACAGCGCGGCGTCGAAGCGCAGCACGCCGGCCACGGCTGGCGCGAGCGCTGATGCACGGGCCGCATCGGCCGGGCGCAGCACGCCCTGTGTATCCAGCAGTTGCAACTCGAAGCGCGGCAACATGCGGCGGTAGATGAAAGCGGCCAGCGAGAAGACGATGCCCACCAGGATGCCGTTCTGAATCGCCGGCGCAAACGCCAACGTGGCGCCAAAGGTGAGCAGCGCAGCCAGGCCGTCGTCGCGGTGCGCCTGCCAGGCGCTGCGCAGCGCGCGCAGGTCGATCAGGTTCGCCACCGCCATGATGATCATGGCCGCCAGCGCCGCCTGCGGCAGGTGGTGCAACAGCGGCGTGAACCACAGCAGCACCGCCAGCACGCAGGCCGCGCTGAACAGCGGCGCCAGGCCCGAGCGCGCGTGGCTGCCCAGGTACAGGGCCGAGCGCGAGAAGGAGCCGCTCACCGGCATCGCCTGGCAAAACGCGGCCACCATCTTGGCCAGACCCTGGCCGATGAGTTCCTGGTTCTCATTCCACGGCGTGCGCGTCTTGGCGGCAATCACCTTGCAACTGGCCATGGCCTCGGCAAAGCTCACCAATGCCACGACAAAGGCCGCCGGCAGCAGCGCCACCAACGCGGCCCAACTCATGGCCGGCCAGGCCAACCCGGGCAGCCCTTCGGGGATGCGGCCCACCACCGCGCCGCCTGCCGCGGCATAGCCACTGAACTGGCTGAGCAAGGTGATGAACACAGCCATCAGCAACACACCGGGCCAGCGCGGCGCAAAGCGCTTGAACAGCAGCAGCAACGCCAAAGCCAGGCCGCCACAGGCCAACGTCAGGCCATGGGCTGAGGTGGCCTGGCCGAGCAGCCGCCAGGTGGCCGCGGCAATGCCGCCTTCAGCGCTGACCTGGAGGCCCAGCAGCGCGGGCAGTTGCGACAGCGCGATGACCAGGGCCGCGGCATTGATGAAGCCCACCAGCACCGGGCGCGACAGCAGGTTCAACAACACGCCGGCGCGTGCCAGGCCCAGCCCCACCTGGATCAGCCCCGACAACAGCGCCAGCAGCATCACGTTGGCCACGAATGCACCCGTGCCCGGCGCGGCCAGGGCGCCGACGCTGGCCGCGGTGAGCAGCGAGGTCAGCGCCACCGGCCCGGTGGACAGCAGTGCACTGGAGCCGAACAGCACCCCCACCACCGCCGGCAGCAGCGCGGCGTACAGGCCGTGGTAGGCCGGCACGCCGGCCAGTTGCGCATAGGCCAGCGCTTGCGGCACCACCAGCAGCGCCACCGTCAGGCCGGCAATGAGATCGTCGCGCAGGCTGCGCGGCGTGGGCCGCGGCCAGTGCAAAAAGGGCAGCGCGGCCTGGAGCCGGGTGGGCGGCGCGGCCTTGGGCAATGAGCGGCCCGCGGTCAGCGCGGCGTGGGCGGTGCGGCGGCGGGCGCAGCCGGCGCGGCCTGGGCGACCAGCAGGCCATCGAGCTCGGCAAAGTCAAGCGCCTCGATACGGCCCGACACCGACTTCAGCCGCGTGAACGCGGCCCAGGCGTCATAGCGGGCACGCGACAAGTCACGCTTCACCTCGAACAGCCGGGTTTGCGAATCGAGCACATCGGCCGTGACCTTCAGGCCGACTTCATAGCCGCGCTTGTTGGCCTGGTAGGCCAACTCGGCCGAGCGCAGCGCGGCGTCAAGCCCCCTGGCCTGGCCGATGGCCGACAGCGCCTGCGAGAAGGCCTGGCGAATCTGCAGGCTGATGTTGCGGCGCAAGTTCACCAGGTCGGCCTCGGCCTTGTCGCGCAAGGCTCGCGTTTCCACCACGCGGGCCTGGGTGGCGCCGCCGGCATACAGCGGCACGTTCACGGCCACACCCACCTGGGTGCTGTCGGCACGGCGCGGGTTCACGCTGGTGGGGCTGCCGCTGTCGTTGTAGTGCAGCGCGGTGGCGGTCAAGTCCACCGTGGGCATGTGGCCCTGTTCGGCACGCTTGATCTCGGCCTCGGCCGCTTCCAGCGCGCGCAGCGCCTGGCGCACCTGCGCGCTTTGCGTGCTGGCCCCGCCCAGCCATTGCAGCACCGAGGCCGCCGGCAGCACGGGCAGGCGGTCGCCCTGCAGGCCGCGTTGCAGCAGCTCGGCCGGCTTGGTACCGGTCAGCTCGGCCAGCACCTGCAAGCGCAGTTCCAGCTCCTGCTCGGAGGCATTGGTTTGCGCCGCCACGAGGTCGACCCGCGCCTCGGCCTCGCGCACATCGGGAATGGGCACGGCGCCCAACTGGAACTTGCGCCGCGCCGCGGCGAGTTGCTCGTCGGTGAGCACTTTTTGCGCCTGGTTGAGCTGCACCGCGTCGCGCGCCTTCAGCGCATCGAACGTGGCGTCGACCAGGCGCTGCATGGCGTCGAGACGCGCTTGGTCGACCGCGGCCTGGGCTTGTTCAAGCTGCGCGCGGGCGGCGTCGCGGCCATGGCCCGCAGTCGTGCGCCACAGCGGCTGGGTGATCTGCAAGGCGACCTGGTTGGTGCCGAAACTGCGCGAGTCCGACGACGGCACGCGCTCGTTGTAGCCGGTGGCGCCCAGGCTGCCGCTGAGGTTGACCGTGGGCTTGAACTGAGCCTCGGCCTGCACCACGCGCTGCTCCTGTGCGCGCACCTGGGCCATGGCCGCCGTGACGGCCGGGTCGTTGGCCAACGCCGCTTCCAGCAATCTGGGCAGTGGCTGCGCCGCGGCGCCCAGGGGCCATGCCAGGCTCACGGCGGCGACCAGGGTCAACAAGGGCGTATGAAGGGGGCTCGATGTCATGGTGGCAGGCTGGGCGTGAGGGGTGGTCGCCGATCCTAAGGCAAGCCACGGCGCCGGCACGGGGCAGGTTGCACCCGATTGATGGGGGCTGGGGCGCAGGGAACCGCGCCGCAGCCTGGTCAAGTCGCCAGCCGCACGCCCTGGACAAGCCCTGACTCAAGCCCATGCTGAGCTGCCCTGTTGGCAGCGGCTGCGGGCCGCAATCGGGCCCGAGGCTTCACATCAGCGTGTCGGCCCAGATCGTGCGGGCCCAGTTCCAGGCGTAGCTGCCTTCCTGTTCGGTCGGGCCGGCTGACACACCGCCCGAGCCGGCCACGGCCTTGAAGGTCTTTTCCGCCGCCACGTATTCATGCACGCTGGCCACGTGGATCACCTGCCTGGCATCGGTGAAGCTGTAGCAGGTGTTGGTGAGCATCGGCGCGGGGTTCACTTCCCAACCATTGAGTTCAGCCACGATCGCCGCGGCCGCCACCTTGGCCTGCGCATTGGCCATGTGCGCGCTCTTGGGCATGCCCGGCGCGGGCAGGAGTGAATCGCCCAGCACGTGAATGTCCTTGTGCGCGGTGGATTCCAGGTTCAGCCAGTTCACCTGGCACCAGCGGTTGGCGGCGTTGGCCAGGCCGGTTTGCAGCGCGATGCGCCCGGCGCGCATCGGCGGCAGCACGTTGAGCACATCGGCGCGCACATCATCCTGCACCTCGAACTTAACGGTACTGGTCACCGGGTCCACCGCCGTGGCCTTGTGGTTGCCACGGTATTCGACCATGCCGGCGTACTGCTCGGCCCAGACCTTCTTGAACAGCGGGCCCTTGGAGGTGACGTCGGGGTTGGCGTCCAGAATCAGCACCTTGCTGCGCGGCTTGGTCGCCTTGAAGTAGCTGGCCACCTGGCAGGCGCGCTCATACGGCCCGGGCGGGCAGCGGTAGGGCGCTTCAGGGATGGTGATGGCGAAGGTGCCGCCGTCGCGCATTTGCGCCAACTGGCGCTGCAACGCCGCGGTCTCGGGCCCGGCCTTCCAGGCTTGCAGGATCTGGCCCATGTCTTGCGCTACTTTCAGCCCGGTGATGGCGTCGAAGTTCAGGTCGATGCCCGGGGCGACGATCAGCTTGTCGTACGCGATGTTCGGGCCCGACGCCAGCGTGGCCACCTTGCGCTGCGGGTCGATGCTGGCCACCATGTCGCGCACGATGCGGATGCCGTGATTGCGGCTTAATGTTTCATATGGGCTGGTGACGTCAGCCAGCGTTTTGCTGCCGCCCAACACCAGGTTGCTGATCGGGCAGCTCACGAAGTTGCTGTTGGGCTCGACCAGCACCACGTCGATGGCCAGGCCGGAAAACAGCCGCACATACTTGGCCGCGGTGGCCCCGCCATAGCCGCCGCCCACCACCAGCACCTTGGCGCGGCTGGGCACGGGCAGGTTGATGCCGGCCTGGCCGAGCGTGACGCCCGCGCTGCCGCCCACCGACACGCGCCCCCCCGTGCCGCCGCCCACGCCCACGGTCATGTCGGCGCAGCCGGCCAGGGGCAGCAAACCGGCGCCGGCCAGGGCTTGAAGAAGTTGTCGTCTTTGCATGCTCATGCCAGCCCCTTAGCGTTTCTGGGCGGCGAAGAAGGCCGCGAGTTGGTCGATCTGCGCATCGCTGTAGCCCTTGGCCAGTTGATGCATCACGGTGGCCGGGCGCGCACCACTCTTGAAGGTGCGCAGTTGGTCGGCCAGGTACGGCGCGGGCAGCCCGGCCAGGCCGGGCACCACGGCGCCTTCCACCGCGCGCCCCTGGGTGCCGTGGCAGGTGGCGCAAGTGGCGGCCAGTGCCTGCTGCTGCAAGGCGCGGGCGTCTTGCGCCTGGGCCCCGGCGCTGGCCAGGGCCAGCAGCGCCGTGGTGAACAAGGGCATGGGGGTTCGCATCGTGGTCTTTCGTGTCGTTCGCTGGGTGTCGATGATGTCAAAGCAGGCCGGCGGCGCTGAAGCCGAACAGGCGGGTCACCGCGCGGGTGGGCCACTGTAGCGCCGCCTGGTTGTACGCGGTTGCGGCATTGTTGAACAACTGCCGGCCAAAGGCCAGGCGCGGCTCGGTCTGGCGCAACACCTGCACGGGTGGCGCCACGGCGCCATCGGCCAGCAGCGCCTTGTGCTGCTCGAGCAGCGCCAGCACGCGGCTCAGGCTGGCGCCCAGCGCCACTTCGGCACCGGCCAAGGTGCCCGCCGTGGCGGCGGCGGTGGGCCGGGCGCGCAGGGCAATGCAAGCGTCTTGCACCTGGGTGTTGGCCACCAACAGCGCGTCGAGCGTGCCGTGCTCGTGCAGCAGGTGCGCGCGCAACTGGGTGGTCAGCTCGGCCACGGCTTGCCCACGCAGGCGCAGCGCGTCGTCCAACTGCGCCCAGGCCGCGCCGATGGCATTGCGCAGCGTCATCAGCCGGTTGTGCGCGCCCAGCATCCAAAAGACCAGCAGCGCGGCCACGCCCAGCGCCATCAGGTGGGTGCTGGTCATGACCTGGGCAACGCTGTGGCGCGCCACTGTGCATGGCCGCGTGCGCGCAGTTCGCACGCCGGGCAGGCGCCACAGCCATGGCCCCAAACATGGCGTTGCGTGCGATCGCCCAGGTAGCAGGTGTGGCTGTGCTCGATGATCAGTTCGTTCAAGGCCGCACCGCCCAGTTCTTCAGCCAGCGCCCAGGTCTGCGCCTTGGTCAGGAACATCAGCGGCGTGTCGATCGTCATGGGCGCGGCCAGCCCCAGCGACAAGGCCACCTGCAGCGCCTTGAGCGTGTTGTCGCGGCAATCGGGGTAGCCCGAATAGTCGGTCTCGCACATGCCGCCCACCAGCACGCTGGCGCCCAGCCGGGTGGCCAAGGCCGCGGCGCAGGTGAAGAACAACAGGTTGCGCCCGGGCACGAAGGTGTTGGGCAGGCCGCTGGCCTGCATCGCGATGGCGCGCTCTTCGGTCATGGCGCTGGCGCTGATCTGCGCCAACAGCTTCAGCTCGAGCACTTGATCCTGGCCCAGGCGCGGCGCCCATTCGGCAAAACCGTGGCGCAGCTCGCTCAACACGTGCTGCCGGCACTCAAGTTCAATGCGGTGGCGCTGGCCGTAATCAAAACCAATGGTGTGCACGCAGGCAAAGCGCTCAAGCGCCCAGGCCAGGCACACCGTGGAATCCTGGCCGCCGGAAAACAGCACCAGGGCTGTGCGCGGATCAAGCATGGCGCCGGTCAGGTGCGAATTTCGCCCTGGCCCAGCACCACCCACTTCAGCGACGTCAGCCCCTCCAGCCCCACCGGCCCGCGGGCGTGGAACTTGTCTGTGCTGATACCGATCTCGGCGCCCAGGCCATATTCAAAACCATCGGCAAAGCGCGTGCTGGTGTTGACCATCACGCTGGCTGAATCGACTTCGCGCACAAAGCGCATGGCGTTGACATGACTGGTGGTGAGGATGGCGTCGGTGTGGTGCGAACCATAACGGTCGACGTGAGCCAGCGCTTCATCGAAGCTGGCCACCACCTTGATGCTGATGATGGGCGCCAGGTATTCGGTGGCCCAGTCTTCGTCGCTCGCCACCACGACCTTGGCCCCGGGTAGCCCGGCCAGCAGCGCCGCGGCGGCCGGGCAGCAGCGCATTTCCACGCCCTTGGCCGCAAAGATGGCGCCGATGCGCGGCAGAAAGGCTGCCGCCTGATCACGATGCACCAGCAAGGATTCGGCAGCGTTGCAGGGGCTGACTTTCTGTGTCTTGGCGTTGTCGGTCACGCGCACGGCCTGTTCGATGTCAACTTGCGCATCGACGTAGACATGGCAGTTGCCATCGAGGTGCTTGATCACCGGCACCTTGGCCTCGGCGCTGATGCGCTCGATCAGCCCCTTGCCGCCGCGCGGAATGATCACGTCCACATACTCGGGCATGGCGATCAGCCGGCCCACGGCGGCACGGTCGGTGGTTTGCACCAGATGCACGGCGTCGCTCGGCTGGCCGGCCTGGGCCAGCGCATCGCGCACGCAGGCCCACAGCGCCAGGTTGGATTGCAAGGCCTCGGAGCCGCCGCGCAGGATGCAGGCGTTGCCGCTCTTGATGGCCAGCGAAGCGGCCTCGATGGTGACGTTCGGGCGGCTTTCATAGATCATGCCGAACACGCCCAGCGGCACGCGCATGCGGCCCACGCTGATGCCGCTGGGGCGGCGCTTGAGTTCAGTGATCTCGCCCACCGGGTCGGGCATGGCGGCGATCTGCTCGCAGCCTTCGGCCACGGTGTTGATGATCTCTAAGGTTAGCTTCAAACGATCGACCAGCGGCTCGGCCAGGCCGGCGGCGCGTGCGGCCGTCAAGTCAATCGCATTGGCTTGTTGCAGCGCCGGGGCGCGCTGGCGCAGCAGTTGCGCCAGCCCGCGCAGGGCCTGGTCCTTGGCGGCGGTGGGGGCGGCAGCCAGGGTGGTGGCCGCGGCCCGTGCAGCCACACCCAGGTGGGCCATGTAGGCGGGGATGTCGTGCGGGGTCATGGCGGGCATTGTCCCAAATGCCATGCTGGCGGCGCTACAAGTGCTGCAGCAGCACCAACCACAGCGGCGCGGTCAACGCAAAGCCTAGGGTCGAGACGACGATGGCGGCCACCGTCTCGGCCTCCAGCGTGCGGTAGCGCTGGGCAAAGATCAACGGGTTGGCGCCCACCGGCAGCGCCGCGGCCATGACCAGCACCGACAGCGGCACGCCGCGCAAGCCGAAGGCCAGGTGGGCCACCGCCAGCACCGCCGCGGGCAGCAGCACCAGCTTCACCGCGGCCAGGGCCAGCGCCGGCCGGGTGCGCCCGGCCAGGCCGT
Organism: Burkholderiales bacterium; assembly: GCA_031381955.1. Classification (GTDB taxonomy): domain Bacteria; phylum Pseudomonadota; class Gammaproteobacteria; order Burkholderiales; family Burkholderiaceae_C; genus Rubrivivax. Next base: position 876 of record JANMYI010000628.1, on the reverse strand, counting down.
ATTCAGCCAGAGACAGACCGATCAACACCAGGCACAGCGGCACCACGGCCAGCCCGAGCAAGGCCAGGGTTTCATCCACAAACCCGGGCAGCGCCAGGCCGGTGGCATTGAACAGCAAGCCGGCCACGACGGGCAAGACCACGGGGTGGATCAAGGTGCTGCGCAGCATGGCCGTCATCACCGACCAGCGGCTGATGCCCGGGTCGGCGCGCATGCGTTCGCGCGCCAGGTCGCGTTCCACCAGCAGCGTGATCAGGCTCAGCAGCACCAGCGCGTGGATGCTCACGATGGTCAGGTGCAGGCCCAGGCCGGCCTCGCCGTACAGCGCCAGGGCCAGCGGAATGCCCATCTGCACGGTGTTGCCGAAGGTCGCCGCCAAGGCGCGCACGGCCGGCACCGCCACCTCGGGCCCGCTGCGTACGCGGGCCCGCCGCTGCTGCACATACACGCCCAGGATCACCGCCAGTGCAGGCACAAAGTAGGCGGCCAGCACGCCCAGCGGCAACTCCGCCAGAGCGATGCGCGAGGTGGTGCGGAACAGCAGCGCCGGGATGAACAGGTACAGCGCCGCGGCGGAGAACACATTGGCCGCGGCCTCGTGGCCGAACCAGCGCGCACGCCCACCCACGTAGCCCATGGCCACGGTGAGCAACAGCGCCACCAGTTTGTTGAGAACGACGAGCGACATGGGCGCAGCGAAGCGCTGCGTTACAAACCCAGCCAGGCGCCCAGGGCGAGCAGCTCAGCCTCATCGCCGCGGACGAAGCCGCTGAATTTGGTGGGCGCCAGCTTCTTGCGGCCGTCTTCGGTGCCATCCAGCGCCAACAGGTACTCGCGCACCTTGTCGATCTGTTCGGCGCTGAGCTTGGGGCTGGC
>JANMYI010000578.1:0-3520 GCA_031381955.1 Burkholderiales bacterium | reverse complement strand
CCCCTGGGACGCCGCGCCAGTGTTGAACGCCAGCGGAACTCCAACGGGAACGGGTTTTCTATGCCAACGATCAATCAGCTCGTGCGCCACGGTCGACAGACCGAGATCACGAAATCCAAGTCGCCTGCCATGCAAGGCGGTCCGCAGCGCCGAGGTGTGTGCACACGGGTCTACACCACGACGCCGAAGAAGCCGAACTCGGCATTGCGAAAAGTCGCCAAGGTGCGCCTGACCAACGGCTTCGAGATCATTTCCTACATCGGCGGCGAGGGGCACAACCTGCAAGAACACAGCGTGGTGCTCGTGCGCGGCGGTCGGGTGAAAGACCTGCCGGGCGTGCGTTATCACATCGTGCGCGGCTCGCTCGACTTGCAGGGCGTGAAAGACCGCAAGCAGTCGCGCTCCAAGTACGGCGCCAAGCGACCCAAGAAAGCGTGAAGGCGGCGCAGAACCGCATCATCGAAACGTAGCCGATGCCGGCCTTCAGGCCGGCTTGTGACTGTGACCAAAACGGTTCGGGAATCGTCCCGGCCGAGTAAGTGGGTGACTCGAATGCGTGGTTGCCCGCGGCGCGTGTCGAAAGACTTGCGCCAACTGAAGCAAAAGGAAGAGTGATATGCCACGTCGTCGCGAAGTTCCCAAACGGGACATCCTGCCTGATCCGAAATTCAACTCGGTCGATTTGTCCAAGTTCATGAACGTCATCATGGAGTCGGGCAAGAAGGCGATTGCCGAGAGAATCATTTACGGTGCGCTTGAGCAAGTCGAGAAGAAGTCGGGCAAGGACCCGCTGGAAATCTTCGTCACCGCGCTGAACAACATCAAGCCGATGGTCGAGGTCAAGTCCCGCCGCGTCGGCGGCGCCAACTATCAGGTTCCGGTCGAAGTGCGGCCGGTGCGCCGGGTTGCACTGGCGATGCGCTGGCTCAAGGAATCGGCGCGCAAGCGCGGTGAGAAGTCGATGGCACAGCGCTTGGCCAACGAACTGCTTGAAGCGGTTGAAGGCCGAGGCGGCGCCATGAAAAAGCGCGACGAAGTCCACCGCATGGCCGAGGCCAACAAGGCCTTCTCGCACTTCCGCTTCTAAACCTCGCTTTCAAGCCGCCGGTACGGGTTGTCACCAACCCGAGGCGGCTCCTGTCTTTGGAGTTTCACCATGGCCCGCAAAACCCCCATCGAGCGTTACCGCAACATCGGTATCTCTGCGCACATCGACGCCGGCAAGACCACCACCACTGAACGCATCCTGTTCTACACCGGTGTGAACCACAAGATCGGTGAAGTGCACGACGGCGCGGCCACCATGGACTGGATGGAGCAGGAGCAAGAGCGCGGCATCACCATCACGTCCGCCGCCACCACGTGCTTCTGGAAGGGCATGGATCTGTCCTACCCCGAGCACCGCATCAACATCATCGACACCCCGGGCCACGTTGACTTCACGATTGAAGTCGAGCGCTCCATGCGCGTGCTCGACGGTGCCTGCATGGTGTATTGCGCCGTGGGCGGCGTGCAGCCACAAAGCGAGACTGTCTGGCGCCAGGCCAACAAGTACAAGGTGCCGCGCCTGGCCTTTGTCAACAAGATGGACCGCACGGGCGCCAACTTCTTCAAGGTCTACGACCAGATGAAGGTGCGCTTGAAGGCCAATCCGGTGCCCATCGTGGTGCCCATCGGTGCTGAAGAAAACTTCACCGGCGTGATCGACCTCATCAAGATGAAAGCCATCATCTGGGACGAGGCCTCGCAGGGCATGAAGTTCGTGTTCCAGGAGATTCCTGCCGACCTTCTGGCTGACGCCCAAAAGTGGCGCGAGAACATGGTCGAGGCCGCGGCCGAAGCCAGTGAAGAACTGATGAACAAGTACCTCGAATCGGGTGAGTTGACCGAAGCCGAGATCAAGCTTGGCATCCGCACGCGCACCATCGCCGCTGAAATCCAACCCATGTTCTGTGGCACCGCCTTCAAGAACAAGGGCGTGCAGCGCATGCTCGACGGCGTGGTCGAGTTCATGCCCTCGCCAGCTGACATTCCTCCGGTGCCGGGCACTGACGACGACGACAAGCCGGTCGTTCGTCATCGCACCGACGAAGAAAAATTCTCGGCGCTGGCCTTCAAGCTGATGACCGACCCGTACGTCGGCCAACTGACGTTCGTGCGCGTCTACTCGGGCGTGCTCAAGAGTGGCGACTCGGTCTACAACCCGATCACGGCAAGAAGGAGCGCATCGGCCGCATCTTGCAGATGCACGCCAATCAGCGCGAAGAGATCAAGGAAATTTTGGCCGGCGACATCGCCGCCTGCGTGGGCCTGAAAGACGTGACCACCGGCGAAACTCTGTGCGACCCCACCTCGATCATCACGCTGGAAAAGATGGTCTTCCCCGAGCCCGTGATTTCGCAGGCGGTGGAACCCAAGACCAAGGCCGACCAGGAAAAGATGGGCGTTGCTCTGGGCCGCCTGGCGCAGGAAGACCCGTCGTTCCGCGTCAAGACTGACGAAGAGAGCGGCCAGACCATCATCTCCGGCATGGGCGAGCTGCACCTGGAAATCATCGTCGACCGCATGAAGCGCGAGTTCGGCGTGGAAGCCAACGTGGGCAAGCCGCAGGTGGCTTACCGCGAAACCATCCGCAAGATGGTCGACGATGTTGAAGGCAAGTTCGTGCGCCAGTCCGGCGGCAAAGGCCAGTATGGCCACGTGGTGCTCAAGATCGAACCGCAAGAACCCGGCAAGGGCTTCGAGTTCGTTGACGCCATCAAAGGTGGCGTGGTGCCGCGCGAGTTCATTCCCGCGGTGGAAAAGGGCCTGCGCGAAACCCTGCCCAACGGCGTGCTGGCCGGCTACCCGATGGTCGACCTGAAGGTCACGCTAACGTTTGGTTCGTACCACGAGGTGGACTCGAACGAAAACGCCTTCAAGATGGCGGCGTCGATCGGCTTCAAGGACGGCTGCCGCAAGGCCAGCCCGGTGATCCTGGAGCCGATGATGGCGGTGGAAGTGGAGACGCCGGAAGACTACGCCGGCTCGGTGATGGGCGACTTGTCGTCACGTCGCGGCATGGTGCAAGGCATGGACGACATGCCCGGTGGCGGCAAGGTCATCAAGGCCGAAGTTCCGTTGAGCGAAATGTTTGGCTATTCGACCACGTTGCGCTCCATGTCGCAGGGCCGCGCCACCTACACGATGGAATTCAAGCACTACGCTGAAGCGCCCAAGAACGTGGCCGACGCCATCGTCACGGCGCGCGCAAAGTAAGAGTCAGTTCAGGCCGGTCTGCACCGCCGTTGCGCCCACTGCCCGTGGTGTGCGAACAAACGCGGTGTTGCAAACCTTAAACCAAGCCACGGGCAACGCTCTTTAGACCAGGAGAAAACAAATGGCAAAAAGTAAATTCGATCGCAGCAAGCCGCACGTGAACGTGGGCACGATTGGGCACGTGGATCATGGCAAGACCACCTTGACGGCGGCGCTGACGTCGGTGCTGGCGGCCAAGTTTGGTGGTGAAGTCAAGGCGTAC
>JANMYI010000528.1:0-5239 GCA_031381955.1 Burkholderiales bacterium | reverse complement strand
CCAGCGGGTGCGCCTTGGGCACGGCGATCATGAAGCGCTCGTCATACAGCGGCGCGGTGGCCAGCCCGGTGTCGGCGAAGGGTTCGGCCAGGATGGCGCAATCCAGCTCGCCGCTGCGCAGCATCTCCAGCAATTTGGCGGTGAAGTTCTCTTGCAGCAACAGCGGCATCTGCGGCGCCTTGGCCATCACCCGGGGCACCAGGTGCGGCAGCAGGTAGGGGCCGATGGTGTAGATCAGACCCAGCTTGAGCGGGCCGTTGAGCGGGTCTTTGCCGCTCTTGGCGATCTCCTTGATCACCGCAGCCTGTTCCACCACCTGCTGCGCCTGGCGCACGATTTGCTCGCCCAGCGGCGTGAGGCTGAGCTCGGTGCCGCCGCGCTCGAAGATTTTCACGCCGAGTTCTTCTTCGAGCTTCTTGATGCCCACGCTGAGCGTGGGTTGCGAGACGAAGCAGGCCTGCGCCGCGCGGCCGAAGTGGCGTTCGCGCGCCTCGGCCACGATGTAGCGCAATTCGGTCAGGGTCATGCGGCGATTCTGGCGCCTAGCCGCGCCGCGCTCTTACACGCTGGCCGGCACGCCCTTGGCCATGTCACGCAAGCGTGGCAGGCACGAGCCGCATTGCGTGCCGCACTTCAGTTCGGCCTGCACGCTGGCCAGGCGCTTCGCAGCATCGTCCGGCGCATGGGCCAGCGCGGCCTGGATCTGCGCCGCGCTCACATCCAGGCAATTGCAGACCTGCTCGCTGCGCGCCGGCAGGCGCACCGGCGCCGTGGCCGTGGGCAGCAGCAGCATGCGCCCGGGCATCGGCAGGGCATGTTGTTCTTGCAGCAAGGGCAGCAGCCAGGCCTGCGCCCGGGTGTCGCCGGCGAGCAGAAAGCCGCGCAACAACTGCGCACCGCCCACGCCGCCACCCAGGCGCACGCAGCGCTGTTGATGGTGGCGCGGGTCGGTGTAGTGCAGGGCTTGCGGGCCATCGAGTTGCAGGGCCTGGGTCAGCATGGCGAGCAGGCCTTGCGCCAACGCCTGCGGCGCGGCGGCGCGCACCAGCACGCCGATCTCGGGGGCCGGCTCGCGGCCGAAGAGCACGCAACTGGCATAGGGCAGGTGGCCCAGTGCGGCCTGCATGGCGCTGCGCGCCGCCAGCGCCTGGCCCTGTGGCAACCAGGCCGCGGCCACCAGGCTGAAGGCCATGGGCGCGGGCTCCACGCGCACGGCAACATGCTTCAACTCGGGTTGCTGCGACTGCGGGCAGACGCTGGCTGACATCAAGCCATTCACGCCCAGGCCGCCCGCAAATTCGCTTCCCCAGTGCATGGCGACGAAGGCCTGGCCCGGGGCCAGTTCGACGCTGGCCTGCACCGGCAGGTGCAGCTCGCCCTGGCGTGAACGCAGCTTGACCAACTGGCCAGCTTGCAGGCCGCGGCGGCGCATGTCTTGCGCCGTCATCTGCACGCAGGGCTCGCTCGCCTGGCCAAAGGCCTTGGCCAGCGTGCCGGTGCGGCTCATGCCGTGCCACTGCTCGCGCAGCCGGCCGGTGGTGAGAGCGAACGGGAAGCGCGCATCGCGCGGCTCGGCCACGCCTTGGTGCGCGGGCGCGCCGAAGCGTGCACGGCCGTCGGGGGTGGCGAAGTGGTGATCTTCGTAGAGCCGGCTCAAGCCAGCGGTTTGGCCTTCGGGGCACGGCCACTGCTGCGGTGTTTCGAGCTTGGCGTAGGTGAGACCAGTGATGTCGAGGTCGCGCCCGCGCGTGCTTTCGCGGTGTTCGTTCCAGATGCTTTCGGCGCTGTCGAAAGCGAACAAGCTGCCGCCATCGAGCCGGCGCCGCGGCAAGCGTTGTTCGAGGCGCCGTCCCAGGTCCAGCCCAATCGCCCAGTCGTTGCGCGCCTGGCCCGGTGCGGCCACGGCGGCGCGCACGCGGCTGATGCGCCGTTCGCTGTTCGTGACCGTGCCTTCCTTCTCGCCCCAGGTGGTGGCCGGCAGCAGCAAATCGGCATAGGCGGCGGTGGCCGTGTGGGCAAAGGCTTCTTGCAGCACCACGAACTCGGCGCGCTGCAAGGCGGCGCGCACGGTGGCCTGGCTGGGCATGGACTGCGCGGGGTTGGTGCAGGCTATCCACAACGCCTTGATCTCGCCATCAGCCGCCGCCTCGAACATCTGCACCGCGGCCTTGCCCGGCTTGGCCGGCACATCGGCCAGGCCCCACAGCGTGGCCACTTCAGCGCGGTGCGCGGTGTTGGCCAGGTCGCGGTGGGCGCTGAGCAAATTGGCCAGGCCGCCCACTTCGCGCCCGCCCATCGCATTGGGCTGGCCGGTGAGAGAGAACGGCCCCGCGCCGGGCTTGCCGATCTGGCCCGTGGCCAGGTGCAGGTTGATGAGCGCGATGTTGTTGGCGGTGCCATGCACGCTCTGGTTCAGGCCTTGGCAGTACAGGCTTAGCGCCGGGCCGTTGCTCGCAAACCAGCGCGCGGCCTGCACCAGCGCGGCCTGCGGCACGCCGGTCAAGCTTTCGGTCTGCGCCGGCGTGAACTCGCGCACGCGTTCACGCAGGGCTTCGAAGCCGCTGGTGTGGGTGCTGATGAAAGCGGCGTCGGTCAGGCCTTCCCACAGCATCACATGCAGCAGGCCGTGGCACAGCGCGATGTCGGTGCCGGGCAGCAATTGCAGATGCAGGTCGGCCGCGGCGGCGGTTTCCGTGCGCCGCGGGTCGGCCACGATCAGCTTCATCTGCGGGTTGGCCGCGCGCGCATCCTCAAGCCGGCGAAACAGCACCGGGTGCGCCCAGGCCGTGTTGGCGCCGGTGATGAACACGGTGCCGGCATGCTGCAAATCGTCATAGCAAACCGGCGGCGCGTCGGCGCCCAGCGTGGCCTTGTAGCCGGCCACGGCGCTGCTCATGCACAGGCGTGAATTGGTGTCGACGTTGTTGCTGCCGATCAATCCCTTCACGAGCTTGTTGAAGACGTAATAGTCCTCGGTGAGCAACTGGCCAGAGAGATAAAAGCCCACTGACTCAGGGCCGTGGGCGAGCACGGTGCCGGCGAAGCGCTTTGCCGCATCGCCCATGGCTTCGTCCCACGAAACGGGCAGGGCCGGGCCGCCGCGTTCAAGCCGGCGCAGCGGCTGCAACAAGCGCTGCTGGCGCGTGACCTCGGCGCTGGCCGTGAGCGCCAGGTTCTGGCCCTTGCTGCACAGACGGCCGAAGTTGGCGGGGTGATCGGGGTCGCCGCGCACGCCGGTGATCTGCGCGCCCTGGCTTTCAATGACGACGCCGCAGCCCACGCCGCAGTATGGGCAGGTGGACCTGGTTTCGCGCAGGGGTTCACTCATCGAGCGACGTCAGGCGCAAGCCAACGTGCCAGTGATGGGTAACGTTAATAGGCCGAGAGTCTTGATCTCGTTGGCGTCGAGCATCACCCGCCCGCCCGCCACCTGTACCGCAAACTTCACGGTGCAGCCGGCATCGGGCGCGCGGGCTTCACCGCTTTCGAGCGAGATGGCCCAGTTGTGCAGCGGGCAGGCCACGTGGCGCCCGAACACGATGCCCTGACTCAGCGGCCCGCCCTTGTGCGGGCAGCGGTCGAGCAGCGCGAAGACATCGCCTTCGCCGGTGCGGAACAGCGCGATGTCCGGGCCTTCGGCGCGGCGCACGCGGCGCGAGCCTTTCAGCGGAATGTCTTCAGTCACGCAAATGAACTGCCAGTGAGTCATGTCATCACACTCAAGCGGTGAGGGTTTCAAACTGCCGCGCATCCACCGCTGCGGCCTCGAATTCAAACCACGGGTCGGGCTCGCCATCCAGCGCGAATTGCAGCCGTTCCCACAGCTCGCGGCGCGAGGCAGCGCTTTCCACCACGCGCTGCTTGATGTGCGCCATGCCCGCGCGGGCCAGGTAGTGCACGGTGCGTTCCAGGTACCAGCCTTCTTCGCGGTAGAGCTGCAGGAAGGCGCCAGCGTATTCCAGCACCTCGGCGCTGGTCTTGAGCTTCACCAGGAACTGCGCCACTTCAGTCTTGATGCCGCCGTTGCCGCCGATGTAAATTTCCCAGCCCGAGTCAACGCCGATCACGCCCACATCCTTGATGCCGCTTTCAGCGCAGTTGCGCGGGCAGCCGCTCACAGCCAGCTTGACCTTGTGCGGGGCATACATGCGCCACAGCGCGCGTTCCAGATCCTTGCCCATCTGTGTACTGTCTTGCGTGCCAAACCTGCACCATTCGCTGCCCACGCAAGTCTTCACCGTGCGCAACGCCTTGGCGTAAGCATGGCCCGAAGGCATGCCCAGGTCTTGCCACACCGCGGGCAGGTCTTCCTTGCGGATGCCCAGCAGGTCGATGCGCTGGCCACCCGTCACTTTCACGGTGGGCACCTTGAACTTGTCCACCACATCGGCAATGCGGCGCAGTTCAGACGAATTCGTCTCGCCGCCCCACATGCGCGGAATCACCGAATAGGTGCCGTCTTTCTGGATGTTGGCGTGGCTGCGCTCGTTGATGTAGCGGCTTTGCGGGTCGTCCTTGGCCAGCTTGGGCCAGGTGCTCAGCAGGTAGTAGTTCAGCGCCGGGCGGCAACTCGCGCAGCCGTCGGGCGTGCGCCAGTTCAGGGTTTGCTGCACGTCGGCAATGCTCAGCAACTTTTGCTTGCGGATGGCGTCGCGCACCTCCTGGTGCGAATGCTCGGTGCAGCCGCACATGGCTTTCTTGGCCGGTGTGGCCGAGTAGTCGCCACCGGCGGTGAACATGATGAGCTGTTCGACCAGGCCGGTGCACGAGCCGCACGAGGCGCTGGCCTTGGTGTGCTTGCGCACGTCTTCGAGCGTGAACAAGCCTTTGTCTTTGATGGCCTTGCAGATGCTGCCCTTGGTGACGCCATTGCAGCCGCAGACTTCGTCGCCATCGGCCATCGCGGCGGCCTTGCTCTGGCCCTGGTGGCCGGTGTCGCCCAGGTTCGACTCGCCGAACATCAGACGGTCGCGGATGTCGGCAACGCTTCGCCCATCGCGCAGCAATGTGAAATACCAGCCGCCGTCCACGGTGTCGCCATAGAGCACGCTGCCGATCAGCTTGTCGTCCTTCAGTACCAGCTTCTTGTACACGCCGCTCGCGGGGTCGGACAGCACGATTTCCTCGGTGTCGCCACCGCCGCTGAAATCGCCGGCCGAAAAAAGATCAATGCCGGTGACCTTGAGCTTGGTCGACGTCTGCGATCCCACGTAGCGGCCGATTCCCAGTTGCGCCAGGT
>JANMYI010000522.1:0-6611 GCA_031381955.1 Burkholderiales bacterium | reverse complement strand
TCGGCCTGGTCAAGGAGCGCATTGCCCAGCCCGATAGCGCCAACGGCTTTTTGTTCGACGGCTTCCCGCGCACCCTCCCGCAGGCCGACGCGATGAAGGCCGCGGGCGTCAAGCTCGACCTGGTGCTGGAGATCGACGTGCCCGACAGCGCCATCAGCGAACGCAAGAGCGGGCGGCGCGTGCATCAACCTTCAGGCCGCACCTATCACATCGCGTTCAACCCGCCCAAGGTGGCCGGCAAGGACGACGTGACAGGCGAAGACCTGATCCAGCGCGTGGACGACACCGAAGCCACGGTGCGCCACCGGCTCGACGTGTACCAGCAGCAAACGCGCCCGCTGGTGGGCTACTACACCGCCTGGGCCGCCACCGGCGACGCCGACGCCCCCCGCTATCGCAAGATTGATGGCACGGGCGGCGTCGAGGCGATCACGCAGCGGGCATTCGCGGCGCTTACTTCATCAACGTGAACAGCGCGGCGTGCGCCACCGGCGCGCCGCCTTCGGTGACTACAAGGTAGGCCTGCTTGTGACCGGATGCGCCCACCGTGGCCCGCATCACCACCTTGACCGTCGCCGACGCCCCAGCCGCCAATGCCACCGTTGCCGGGCTGACGCTGTAGGTGACGCCGGCAGGTTGCGCGCCGATCGCCAGGTCGAACGTCTTGGCAGAGCCGCTAACGTTTGACAACACCAGCGCCAATTCCCGCGCCTGTCCACTGCCCGAGGGCACAGCGCTGAACGACAAGCTCACGGGGTCGAGCGCCACTGAGGCATTGACGGCAGCGAGCAGGTTCTCCAGGCCGGCGCCAACGATGTTCACGTCACTCACAGGCAAGGCGGCGTTGAAGCTCTTCAACACCCGCCTGGCGGTGGTTACCACGGCCGAACGCACCTCGGCCGCAGACCAATCAGGGTGCTGGCCGCGGATCACGGCGGCTGAGCCGGCCAAGTGAGGTGACGCCATTGAGGTGCCGCTGAAGAAGGCAAAGCACGGCGGCGCGGCGCAGGCATTGGCCGGCACTGACGACAACACGTTCACGCCGGGTGCCACAACGTCGGGCTTGACGCGGAAGTCAACATCGGTTGGCCCCTGGCTGCTGAACCCCGCCATGATGTTGGCGTTGGCCGTTTGGAAATAGGCCAGCGACGCGCTGATGGTGGTGGCGGTGCCATTGCCCAAAGTGCGAAGCGCCTGGCCGCTGTCCAGGCTGACCATGTAGGCTGCGACGGTGGGCTGGTTGGCCGTGCCGTCGCTGGCCATGGCCGTGGGGTCGCCCGCCACGTTGTTGGCCACCAGCACGGCGGCGGCGCCGGCATTCTGCGCGTTGCGAACCTTGATGGAGAACGAGCAGGTGCCGCGCGACAGCAACGCGATGGCACCGCTGAGCGAGCCTGCAGGCAGCGCATTGCACGCCGTGCCAAGACCATTGACCGCCCCAGCCACCACGGCCAACGGCGCGGTGAAGTTGCTCGCCACCGTGGCGAAGTCACCGCTTGCGGCGCCATACGTGCCACCTGCGGCGCTAACCGGTGCGCCCACGAAATGCGGCACGGTGCTGGCACCGGCGGTCAGACCTCGCGCGGCCATGCCCGGCGAGCCCACCGTGAAGTAGCCCGGGCCTTCGTTGCCATTCGCGATGGCCACGACCATGTTGGCTTGGTCGAGGTTGTCCACGGCCACGGTCAGCAAGTCCTGGATGCCATGGCTGCCGCCACCCAGGCTCATGTTGGCCACGTCGAACCCGTCAGCATAGGCGGCTTCGAGCGCATTCAAGATGTCTTCGGAACGCGCGTTTCCCACGTTGCCGGGAAAGACGTTGTAGTTGCCCAGCAGCGCCCTGGGCGCGACGCCCGAGATGCCGTAAGGAATCGTCACCCCGTCGACCTTCCCCGCGGTCTGGTGGTTGCACGCTACCGTGCCTGCGACGTGCGTGCCGTGTGCGAACCGACGCCTTCCGGCGTGAAGCCGTTCTGCGGCAATTTGTTGTTGAACACCCGCGCCGCGATGACTTTGTTGTTGGTGAAACGTTTGTCTCCGAACTGGGCCTGCGCGCCGTAGCCGCTGTCTGAGAAACACGGGTGTGTCTGGTCTATGCCTGAATCCACGATGGCGACCTTGACCCCCGCACCGGCCGTGGCGGCAGTACCACCGCTGCGAGCCCAGGCTTGCTCGGCGCTGATCAGCGCCAGATCGGGGTCGACGATGTTGGGGTAATACAGGCCCTGGTATTGCGCCAGCCTGACCATGGGCGTGGCAGAGATCTGGCCCAACGTGGCGCCGCCGAGCTTGACCGCCACGGCGTTGAGCGAGAGATCGAATTCGCCATTCACGCTGGCTTGCGGTGCGTTGACGCGCAACCAGGCCTTGTAGTCGTTGCGCAGCTTGGACAGCTGGGCCCGGTATGCCTTGACGGTGGCGCTCGAGAAGTCGATCTTCTTGCCTTGAGCCGGCTTGGTGCGCACATAGGTCGCCAAGGGCTCGCCATCGAGCTGCACCAGGGCATAGCCCGTGTCCTGCGTTGCGCGCCCCGTTGTGGCATCGCTCGGCCTGGGCGCTGCTCCGGCCTGGCCGGCCATCAAAGCTGCTGCCAGGGCTACAGCGCCAAGTAAAAAGGCGCCAGGGTGCGGCTGTGTGGTGGTACCGGAAAGAAGTGTCATGGAGGTTCTTTTTTGAATCGCTGCGCCGGGTTGACGAGGGCAACAGTGCGGGCGGATGGCGGGCGATGCGCCGGCCGAAGCCGGCATTGGTTGCTCGGCAGTATGGTCGGATTACCGAGTTCTGCGACACAGCCTGTTCGCGCCGCGCACCCTCATTCAGGCGGGTCAAGGCTTGCGCGGGAGCAAGCACCATGGTTCAGCCTGCGCGCAATGCCCAACGACCAATAAAAAACCGCCGCACGTGAGCGCGGCGGTTGTTGAACAACGTGACATCCGACGGCGCGCTAACCGCGCCGCGGCGAGACCAGCCTTCAGAACTTGTAATTGGCCGTCATGTAGACAAAGCGGCCACGCGGGTCGTACTGGTTGACGTCGAAGCCAGCCTGGAACTGGTTGCTCACCGGCACGTAGATGGGCGGGTTCTTGTCGGCCAGGTTCTTCACGCCCAGCGCCAGCTTCAGGTTCTTGACGCCGCTGAACGTGACTTGCGCATCGTAGATGGATTGGTCAGGCACGTAATGCGGTTCGTCGTCGAAGTTGCGGTTGCCCGTGCGGTAACCCGTGTAGTAGTTCTGGGCCACGGTGAAACCCCAGGGCCCGGTGGTCCAGGTGGCCGCAAGGCGATGCTTCCAACGCAGCACCACACCGCCACCGTCGGCCTCAAGCACCGGCGTGCCGTCCTCCTCGACCATGGTGCCCACCTTGCGCGACACCACGCCACCCGGCGTTGTCTGGTCGAACTTGATCATGTAAGTGCCGTTGAGGTTCACGTCCAGCCGGCCGCCAAAAAGGGGCTGGCGGAAGTTGGCCTCGACGTCAACGCCTGATAGATCGGCCTTGCCGACGTTGGCGAGAACCGAAATCGTCGACAAGACGTGGTTGCTGGCATCCAGCGTGACGAAGCCCGCATAGGCCGAGTCGCCAGAGCGATAGCGGCTGACAATTTCCTGAGTCGACGCCGTGGTGATCAGGCCCTCGACTTTGATTTTCCACAGATCCAGAGAAACCGTGACTTGATCAATCGGAGACAGCACCAGACCGATTGACGTCTGGCGTGACTTCTCAGGTTTCAGAGCCGGGTTTCCGCCTGACAGCTCATTAACTTGAATGTTGGGCTCGCCGGGGAACGACGGGTCAGTGAACTGCGCCGAAGTACCCAAGGTTTGAGGCAGCCACAGCTCGGCCAACCCAGGTGCGCGGAAGCCCGTACCCGTACCGGCGCGCAACAGCACTTGCTTGACAGGCTGATAGCGCACACTGGCCTTGTAGGTCGTCGAATTGCCAACGTCGTCGTAATGGTCGCCGCGGGCGGAAACGTTGACATCAAGCCCCTTCACAACAGGCGCATTCAACTCGCCAAAAATCGACGTCACCTTGCGATCGCGGTCAATCGGTGGCGTGGCGCCGCCCAGGCCGGCAATGTCACCCGAAAACAGCGCCGCACTCGGATTGGTCTTCAGGCTTTCCTTGCGCGCCTGCAAACCCGCTGCGTACTGCAGCATCCCGCCAGGCAACTGGGTGACATCGCCACGCAACAAGCCATCGATTGATGTCGCCTTGGCCTTGCCGTCCAGTGTGGTGCCCGTGTACTTCGCCGGCGCAATGGCCGACTGGAATGCCGCCGTTTGCGTCAATGACCAGGGGTTCCATTCATCTGAATTTTGAACGGCCTTGGCATAAACGGTCTGCGAGAAGTAGCCATTCGGCACCGAGCCGTGCAGCTTGTTTTCGCTTGAGGAAAAGGCAATCTCATAGTCATGCGCACCGAGGTTGCCGCGCAGGCCACCCACCACGCGAGTTTGGGTCGACTCATCTTCTGACGAGCGGCCGCCGAAGTCGAACACGCGCGCGGTGATGCCGAGCGGCTTGCCGAGCATGGCGGTGACTTGCGTCTTCGTGGCCGCGGAGATCGCCGGGTTGGTCAACAGGCTGTTGAGGTATGCCGAGGCGATCGCATAGTTCGGATTCGTCGGCTTGATGTACAGGATCGGGTCAATGCCGAGCGCCGGGAATTGGTTGTCGGTGAGCAGGAAGCTGTTCCGAATAGGGCTCGGCTGAAAGGTTTGGGTGACCGTGCTCGATGAACGAAGCACGTCGCCGAACAACTCCAGTTTGTCAGTCAGGCGAAAGACACCATTTGCAGTGAACGCCACGCCTTCACGCTTGGGGATGAGGCCCACATCCTGCGCACTGTCATACGTGCAAACCGGTACGCCCTTCGAGCCATTGGGAACGTTGCGGAACATCTTGATGTCAGCGCACTTGTCCTGTGCCGCCAGCGGGTTGCCGAAGCCGGCGGTGGTGCCCGTTGAACTGAAGCCAGCGGTCCCTGAGCCTGCGACCCAGTTGCCACCAGCGATGCTGCCGGTACCGGGGTTCCAACCACCCTGAATGTTGCCCTGGCCGGTGGCGCCAGCCGAAATGTAGGGTGGTACGTTTCCAGTTGCGGCAAAGGCGCGATCCTTGGCAAACAGGGCGTCTTCCTTTTCGATGACGGCCGAAACGGTCAGGTTGAAACGATCCTTCGACAGATCGCCAAAGCCACCGACGATGCTCGCCTTTTTGCTGCCACCACCGCCATCGCGGGTCGGTTCGCCGTAACTCACGCCAAGATCAACACCCCGGAAGTCTTTGGTCAAGATGAAGTTGACGACACCTGCCAGAGCGTCAGAGCCATACAAGCTCGAAGCGCCATCTTTCAGGATTTCGACGCGCTCGATGGCCGACAGGGGAATATTGCTGACGTTGACGGACGACGACGTGCCACCCGCCACGGCTTGCGTCAGGCGCCGACCGTTGACGAGCACCAAGGTGCGTGAACCGCTCAAACCTCTGAGCGAGATGCTTGATCGGCCGTAGGTCGATGAGCCCACACCCGTGGCCAGGCTGACGCCGCCCATCGACGAAATGGAAGCGATGTTGGCAACCAGGTCTTCCGTGTTCAAGACACCACTGCGCGCAATGTCTTCGCGGGTGATCGTCGTGACCGGCAATGCGCCTTCAATGTCAACCCGCTTGATCGCCGAGCCCGTGATTTCAACGCGCTGGGGTGCCTGCTGCGCAGCGGCCGGCATGGTGCTCAGCATCACCGAAGCGCCGAACGCCAAGCCCAGCCCTGAGCACAGTCTTGTTTTCTTGAACATGAAAACTCCTAATTGAAGGGTTGATTGATAGAACCGGTTCTCCAGCGCCGGTGCTGGTTCTGTAAACCAACTGTTGCGCAAGCTACAGAGAGCGTGAAGGCATTGTGTGCAGCCCCCCGATAACACCCGATCAGGGAAACCCACTAGCGGAATTTCCCGCATCTGTCCAGGCGACCGTAGGCCGTGTTCCGGGGCCCAGCATGGCAATCGCAAGCTGTTGATTTAAGACAACTTTCAGCCAATTCCATGGTGCATTGGAATGGCGTTTGACGTTGCTCCGGCGTAGCTTGCTGAGTCGCGCTGTCCAGGCCTGCTGAGTCTCACGTTGGTTGCAAGCAACAGCCAATCGATTGCATTACAGCGCCTTACAAGGCCGCAGATTCGCGCTGCACAAGGCCACTTCGCAACTGCGGCACCGCCGCCAACAAGGCGCGCGTGTACTCATGCGCCGGCCGCTCCAACACCTGCTGCGCCGGCCCACTTTCCACCAGCCGCCCGGCGCGCATCACGGCCACGTCATGGGCAAAGTACGCCACCACGCCGATGTTGTGGGTGATGAACAGGTAGCTCAGGCCGAGGCTGCGTTGCAGGTCTTGCAGCAGGTTGAGGATCTGCGCTTGCACCGAGACATCGAGTGCCGACGTGGGCTCGTCGCAGACGATCAGCTTGGGTTGCACCGCCAGCGCGCGCGCAATGGCGATGCGCTGGCGCTGGCCGCCCGAAAACTCATGTGGGTAGCGCAGCAGCGAATCGCGGCGCAGGCCCACCTGATCCAGCAGTTGCTCGATGCGCTGGCCGCGTGCCGCCA
>JANMYI010000509.1:0-4005 GCA_031381955.1 Burkholderiales bacterium | reverse complement strand
GGCGCGCGCACCAGCGGCTCCAACCCGCCGGGTGTGTTGCAGCAGGAGTTCGGCCTGTGGGCCAAGCCCGCGGCCGACCCCAACGCGCTGTACGTGGTGGTGGCCGGCGGCAACAACATGCGCGATGCGCGCACCGCATTTTCAACGCTTGATGCCGCCGGTGCCACCGGGCGCCAGGCAGCGGCTGTGGCGGCGATTGCCGACCTGAAAACCGCCATCGGCGGCCTGGTGAGCCTGGGTGCGAGGCATGTGCTGATATCGAACCTGCCCGATCTCGGCCGCACGCCTGAAGCTTCATTCCTGGGGCTGGCCGCAGCGTCCACCGACGCCACCAACCGCTTCAACGCCCTGGTGCCGGGCCTGGAATCGTTCTTCGACGCCCTGGGGGTGGACGTTGACGTGATGGACATGGCCGGTGCGGCCAACCGCGTCTACGTTGATGCGCTCACCAATGGCGGCGCCACCTACGGCCTGAGCAATGCGCTGGCCCCGTGCAACGGCTTCCTCGGTTCGCCGAACATCGCCGCCACGGCGTGCAACCTGTCGTTGTTCTCGGATGGCCTGCACCCGTCTTCGGCCGGGCACAAGCTGATCGCCGATGCGGCCTATGCCGCGGTGATCCCCGAGCCCGAGACCTACGCCTTGATGCTGGCCGGCCTGGGCCTGCTGGCCTGGCAAGTGCGCCGCCGCAGCGCCTGACCAGCCTGACTATCATCCGCGCGTCATGACGAGCGCGCCGCACGACCCCACCGCCGCCGTGCACTGTGAAGTGCACGGCGCGGTGCTTTTGGTCACCCTGTACCGGAGCGCGTGCCGCAACGCGGTGGATGCGCCCACGGCCTTGCTGTTGCGCCAGGCCTTCGAGGCCTTCGAACAAGACGCCGCGCTGCGCGTAGCCGTGCTCACCGGCGGCGGTGGCCATTTCTGCGCCGGCGCCGACCTGGCTGCCCTGGGCGAGCCCGCGCGGCGCAACGAGATCGAGCCCACCGGCACCGCGCCCGGCCCGATGGGCCCCACGCGCATGGCCTTGCGCAAGCCCGTGCTGGCCGCGGTGGAAGGCTACGCCGTGGCCGGCGGGCTGGAACTGGCCCTGATGTGCGACCTGCGCATCACCGCGCGCAGCGCCACTTATGGCGTGTTCTGCCGCCGCTTCGGCGTGCCGCTGATCGACGGCGGCACCATCCGCCTGCCGCGCATCGTGGGCATGGGCCGCGCGCTGGACATGATCCTCAGCGGCCGCGCCGTGGGCGCCGAAGAAGCCCTGACCATGGGCCTGGCCACGCAGGTGGTGGACGACGGCCAGGCCGTTGCCGTAGCGCTGAAGCTCGCCGCGCAGATTGCCGCGTTTCCACAGGCCTGCATGTTGGTTGACCGGGCATCGGCCTACGCGCAGTGGGATCTGCCGCTGGCCGAGGCCCTGCGCCGCGAAGGCGCCGCGGGTTATGCGGTGGCCTTGAGCGAGGGCATGGCCGGCGCCCAACGTTTCAGATCAGGCACCGGGCGCGGCGGCTCGTTTGCTTAAGCCTTTGGCAAGGCCCGGCCCAAGGCCGCCAGCTCCACGCCGCGCTCGCTGAGCAACTGCTCCAGCGCCGGCAGCAGTTGGCCCAGGCGCTCATCCAGCGCATCACGCACCGTGTCCACGAACACCTGGGTGCTGCGCTCGATCTCGATGTTCAGCTCAGTGCCCACCGCCTTGGTGCCAAAGGTGGTGACGCGCAGCGTCTCCGGGATCAACCAGACTTCGAACCAGCCCTCGCGTTTATCAACCTCGGCCACCGTGAGGCTGGCGCCGTTGATGGCGATGTAGCCCTTGGCGAAGATGTAGCGCATCCAGGGCGGCGGCACGCTGATGCGCAGCACGCGGTTGTTCTCGGGCGTGCTCAGCGCAGCGAGCGTGGCCTTGAAGTCGATGTGGCCGGAAAGCGGGTGGCCGCCGATTTCGGCGCCGTCGCGTGCGGCGCGCTCCACGTTCACCGCGCTGCCCGGCACCCATGCGGCCAGGGTGGTGAGGTTCAGGCTTTGCAACATCACATCAAAGCCGGCCAGGCCGGGGCCGGGCAATTCGGTGACGGTGAGGCACACACCGTCGGTGGCCACGCTGGCACCGATGGCCAGGCCTTCATCCAACCCAGCTGGCAGTTTTAACAGCAGCGTGCGCAGGCCGGGTTTGTCTTGGATCTGCGCGACCGTGGCCACGCCTTGAACGATGCCGGTGAACATGGCCACAAGCTTACGGCATGATCGTGATATGGCCTGCCCGCCCACCGCCCGCGCCGACTGGATTGACGGTTTCAGTTTGACTCAGCCACCCACCGGCTTCATCGACAACCCCTATCCCTTTTACGCCGCGCTGCGCGAGCACAGCCCGGTGCATGAATTGGCACCCGGCACCTGGCTGGTCACGCGTCATACCGATGTGGCCGCGCTGTACCGCGAGCCGGCGGCCAGCTCCGACAAGCAGCGCGAATTCGCGCCCAAGTTCGGCGCCTCGCCGCTCTACGAACATCACACCACCAGTCTGGTGTTCAACGACCCGCCCTTGCACACGCGCGTGCGCCGCTTGCTGCTGGGGGCCATGAATCAACGCGCCATTGCGCGCATGGAGCCGGGTGTGATCGACCTGGTGAACACGTTGCTGGACGGCCTGCACGGCAACAACGCGGTGGACTTGATCGAAGACTTCGCGGCGCAGATTCCGGTGGAGGTGATCGGCAACCTGTTGGGCGTGCCGCACGCCGAGCGCGGGCCGCTGCGGGCCTGGTCGCTGGCTATTCTGTCGGCCTTGGAGCCGCTGCCCAGCGCAACGGTGTTGGCCACGGGCAACCTGGCCGTCACCGAATTCGTGGCCTATTTGCGCACCCTGGTGGCGCGCCGCCGCGCCGCGCCGCTGCACCCTGATGAAGATGTGCTCACGCGGTTGATCCAGGGCGAGGTTGCCGGTGAACGCCTGAGCGAGCGCGAGCTGCTGCACAACTGCATCTTCTTGCTCAACGCCGGCCACGAAACCACCACCAACCTGATCGGCAACGGCATGCTGGCCTTGTTGCAGCACCGCCCGCAACTTGATCGGCTCGTGGCGCAGCCGGCGTTGATCCACACCGCGGTGGAAGAGCTGCTGCGCTATGAAAGCCCGCTGCAACTGAACAACCGCGTGGCCACGGCGGCGTTGCAAGTGGGCCGGCGCGAATTGCCGGCCGGCAGCTTCATCACCCTGGCCCTGGGTGCGGCCAACCGCGACCCGGCGGTGTTCGATTCGCCCGATGAACTGGATGTCGCACGCAAGCCCAACCACCACCTGGCGTTCGGCCACGGCGGCCACGCCTGCGCCGGCATGAACGTGGCGCGCATGGAAGCACGTGTGGCATTCAGCCTACTGTTAACGCGTGCACCGCACATCGCCCTGGCGGGCGAACCGGTGCGCGACAGGCGGGTGCGGTTTCGCGGCCTGAAGCACCTGCCGGTGCGCTTCGCTGGACCAGGCTGATTACCAGCTCACCTCGCGGTCGGGCGTGGAGCCGATCTTGTGGATCGACAGGTCGGCGCCGTCAAATTCCTCTTCGGCGCTCATGCGCAGGCCCATGGTCGCCTTGAGCGTGCCGTAGACCAGCAAGCCCCCCACCAGCGCCCAGGCCACGCCCAACAGCGTGCCGATGAGCTGGGCGCTGAAGCTGACACCGCCCAGGCCGCCCAGCGCGGGCAGGCCGAAGATGCCGCAGGCGATGCCGCCCCAGGCGCCGCACAGGCCGTGCAGCGGCCACACGCCCAGCACGTCATCGATCTTCCAGCGGTTTTGCGTCAGCGTGAACATGAACACGAACACCGCCCCGGCCACGCTGCCCACCACCAAGGCGCCCAGCGGGTGCATCACATCAGACCCCGCACACACCGCCACCAGCCCGGCCAGCGGGCCGTTGTAGGCGAAGCCGGGGTCGTTGCGGCCGAGCACCACCGCCACCAGCGTGCCGCCAGCCATGGCCATGAGCGAGTTCACCGCCACCAGGCCGG
>JANMYI010000504.1:0-3940 GCA_031381955.1 Burkholderiales bacterium | reverse complement strand
TCCTGCAGCAGCCCCTGCACCAGCCCGGCGCGGCCGCCGGCCCGGCCAGCCTCACGCACGCCGCGCGCCAGGCGCAAGGCCAGCGCTTGCGCCGCAGCGGCCTGGGCGGGCGCAAGCCGGGCTTGTTCGAGCAGGCCGGGCAGCAGCTCGGGCTCGGGTGTGCGCGTGTGCGCAGTGACGGCTGCGCGCAGCGGTGATTCGCCCAACAGCGGGCTCAACAAAGCGTGCGATGCGGTCACGGGCACTCCAATGGCGAGCATTTGGCAATTAACTTCAGGATGCAACGGCCGCCCTGCCCGGCTCGGCACGCACAGCACGCGGTGCACCGCGCAACAGGCCGAACAGGTTCTTCGGGTCCACGCCGTGCGGCACCAGTTCAACGATATCGCCAATGCCCAGCTCGGCGGCCGTGTCGCGCATGAAGCTCAGGGCGGAATGGTCTTCGAGCGCGAAGCCGACGGAATCAAACACCGTCACTTGTTCGGCGCTGGTGCGGCCGGCGGCCTGGCCGCACAACACCTGCCAGATTTCAACCACGGCAAAGTCCACCGGCATCTGCTGAATCTCGCCTTCAACGCGGGTCTGCGGCTCGTACTCCACGAACACGCTGGCCGCTTCGAGCACGCCGCGGTGCAGCTCGGTCTTGCCTGGGCTGTCGCCGCCCACGGCATTGATGTGCATGCCCGGCTCGATCATCCCGGGCGTGAGGATGGTGGCGTTGGTCTTGTCGGCCGTCACGGTGGTCACGATGTCGGCCCCGCGCACCGCATCGGCCGTGCTGGCAGCAATGCGCATGACCATGCCTTGGCCCACGAGATTGGCCGCCAACTTGGCACTGGCCGCGGGGTCGGTGTCAAACAGGCGCAACTCACGGATGCCCAGCAGATCACGGCATGCCAGCGCCTGGAACTCGCTCTGCGCGCCGTTGCCGATGAGCGCCATGCTGCGGCTGCCCGGGCGGGCCAGCTCGCGCGCGGCCAGCGCACTCATGGCCGCGGTGCGAATCGCCGTGGTCAGCGTCAACTCAGACAGCAGCCGCGGCGCGCCGGTGGCCACATCGGCCAGCACCCCAAAGGCCATCACCGTGGGCAGGCCGGTACGCGGGTTGCTGGGGTGGCCGTTGACGTACTTGAAGGCGTACTGCGAGGCGTCGGCAATCGGCATCAACTCGATCACACCGTCTGGCGAATGGCTGGCCACGCGGGCGGTCTTGTCGAACTCATGCCAACGCAGATAGTCGGCTTCGATGCGCTGCGCCACGCCGGCCAGGCACGCTGACAAGCCTTTGCGACGAACCAGCTCGACCATATGCTGGACGCTGAGGTAAAGGGTGGTGGGGAAAGCTTTGCTCGACATGACCGTGCTCCGGTGCTGGGGTTGCAAAGGAGTGTGGCCAAGGCCCGTGACAGGCGGAAGCGGCAACTTGGCAACGTTTCGCTGCCGCTTCTGGCTTAACGGCAAGGGGTCTTGGCGTTCTGCACAAAGACGGATGGCGAGAATGCGGGCGAAATGACCCGCAAACCCAGCCCTCAACAAAGCGTTGCCACAGGGCCCCCCGCACCGCAAGGTGCCCCAGCCGCTACGAAAGAGGCTGCGCCCTGCCTGGCGGTGGTTGTTGGGCGCCATCGGCGTGGGGGGCGCTGCGCTGGGCTGGGGCTACTGGCATGCGCAGACCCACGCCGGGCTCAGCTTGCAGGTGCAAGACCATGGGCTGCGCACCGAACGCCAGCTCCACGGCACGCCTCATGACGTGACGCTTCAGCTGCTGGGGCCGGCCAACGAGCCCTTGGCAACGGCGCGCTCAGTCGAGCCCTTGGGCTACATCCTCGCGGTTCACCCGAACAGCGCGATCGGCAACTGCGAGCAGCGCGGCATTCGCGCGCCGGGTGGGCCAGCCGCATGCTGCTGCCCGAGACCTGGGCCGCCGTGCGCGCGGCGCGCACCAACCGCTTGCAGACCAGCCTGAACCTGGCCATCGGCTCGGCGCTGGCCAGCATCGGCTTGACGGTGCCGGCCGTCGTTGCCGCCTCGGTGTGGCTCGGCCTGCCGCTGGTGCTGGGTCTCGAAGCCAAGGACATGGCGCTGCTCGCGCTGACGTTCGTCGTCGGTGCGATCACGCTGGCCTCGGGGCGAACGAACCTGATGCAAGGCGCGGTGCACCTGGTGATCTTTGCCGCCTTCCTGTTCCTGGCGCTGGTGCCCTGACGCAGCGGGCTTGATGAACGCATATCGAGCGCGCCGCGCAGGTTTGGGGCGCGCTCACTCGCCGAAGTCCAGCGGCAAGCCAACGTAGTTTTCAGCGATCGTGCGCAAGCCCGATTCGGAATGCAGCAAGTAGTCCAACTCGGCCTGCTGCATCTTGGCCACGATGGGGCTGTCATCAGGGAAGTTGTGCATCAGGCCAGTGAACCACCACGAAAAGCGTTCGGCGCGCCAGATGCGGCGCAGGCAGCGCTGTGAATAGCTGTCGATGCCGGCAACGCTGCCGTCTTGATAGAACTCGATGAAGGCGTTGCTCAGGTACTTCACATCGCTGGCCGCCAGGTTCAGGCCCTTGGCGCCGGTAGGCGGCACGATGTGGCCGGCGTCACCGGCCAGGAACAGGCGGCCAAAGCGCAAGGGCTCGGTGACGAAGCTGCGCAACGGCGCAATGCTCTTTTCAAGCGACGGGCCGGTCACCAGGCGTTGGCGGCCTTCATCGTCGAGCCGCAGGCTGAGTTCGTGCCAGAAGGCGGCGTCGCTCCAGGCTTCCACCTTGTCGGTCAGCGGCACTTGCAGGTAGTAGCGGCTGCGCGTCTTGCTGCGCTGCGAGCACAGGGTGAAGCCGCGCGGGCCGTTGCCATAGACGAGCTCGTCCGACACCGGCGGCGTGTCGCTCAACACGCCCAGCCAGCCGAAGGGGTAGACCTTTTCGTATTCGGTGATCGCGCCGCGCGGCACGCTGGCCCGGCACACGCCGTGAAAGCCGTCGCAGCCGGCAATGAAGTCGCAGCTGATCTCGTGCGTTAAGCCGCCTGATTCATACGTGACGCGTGGGCGCGTGCCGTCGAAGTCGTGCACGGCCACGTTGCCGGCTTCGTACACCGTGGGCAGGCCGGCCGCGGCGCGGGCTTGCATCAGGTCGCGCGTCAGTTCGGTCTGGCCGTACACGGTGACATGCTTGCCGCCGGTCAGGGCGTGCAGGTCGATGCGGTGGCGCCGGCCGCCCACCAGCATCTCAAAGCCATGGTGCACCAGGCCCTCGCTGAGCAGGCGCGCACCCACGCCGGCTTGCACCAGCATGTCGGTGGTCACCTGTTCGAGCACGCCGGCGCGAATGCGGCCGAGCACATATTCGCCGCTGTGGCGTTCGAGCACGATGGCATCGATGCCGGCAAGGTGCAGCAGTTGCCCCAACAGCAGGCCCGAGGGGCCGGCGCCGACGATGGCAACTTGGGTTCTGGTGGTTGACACGGCCACACCCCTCAGCGCCCGGCCATGCTGGGCAGTTGCGCGCGTTTGATCAACCGCGTTTCCTGCGCCACGATGAGGTGGCCCGAGGCCGCCATGTACTTGGCAAAGTCGGGGTGGGCGTCGCGCGCGGCGCAGCGCTGTTCATAGTCGGCCAGGCTGTCGTAGCCCCACAGGTGCACGAACTGGTTCAACGCGCCGACATGGCTGGTCCAGAAACCCAGCGGGTGGCCCAGGGTTTGCAGCAGCACCGGCATGGCCAGGCGGTCGAACACCTCGATGAATTCGCCCATCTTGCGCGGCGCAATGGTGTAGATGCGGTGGTCGACGATGGCTTTGTTCAGGGCGGTCATCTGGGTCTTCCTGCCTGGTCGGCAATGTGGTTCGCGGTGATGAAGGCAAAGGTCATGTTCGGGCCATGGGTGATGCCGGCGCCTGGGTAGTTGCCCCATCACGCTTTCGCGATCGTTGCCCACGGCGTACAGGCCGG
>JANMYI010000502.1:0-8715 GCA_031381955.1 Burkholderiales bacterium | reverse complement strand
GTTTCGCCCATCGGGTTGGGGCTGGACCGGCAACATTCCGGGCTTCGGGTTGCTGACCGACCAGTTCCCAGACGCCAAGCTGCACCATTGGCTGTACGACGCCAGCCTGGCCCCGGCCATGTACGGCCCCGGCGGGCGTGTGCCGCTCAAGCCGATGTGCGGCACGATCGGCGTGGCGCCCGCCGCGCCGGGCCTGCACAGCATCATTCCGCCGCGCAACGTGGGCGGCAACATGGACATCCGCGACATCGCCGAAGGCACCGAACTGTACTTGCCGGTGGAAGTGGACGGTGCGATCTTCTCGGTAGGCGACACGCACGCGGCGCAGGGCGATGGCGAGGTTTGCGGCACCGCCATCGAAAGCGCGTTCGACGTGGGCCTGAAGTTCGAATTGATCAAGGGCGCCAAGCTGCGCGGGCCGCGTTATGTGACGCCCGGCCCGGTGAGCCGCCATCTCGACGCGAAGGGCTACGAGGTCACCACCGGCATCGGGCCTGACTTGATGAGCGGCGCACGCATGGCGGTATCGGAAATGGTTGAACTCTTGAGCAAGCGCTACGGCTATTCGCCGATTGACGCCTACATGCTGTGCAGCGTGTGCGCTGACTTGCGCATCAGCTCCATCGTTGACGTGCCGAACTGGGTGGTGTCGTTCTACTTTCCGCGCGTCGTTCTCGAGTAAGTCAATACGGCCATGGCGCCTAGCCCGCAGCCAACACCGCGCGCACGCTGCGCAAGAACGCCGGCTCCACGGCGCCAGCGGTCTTGCTGCTGCGCGCCAGCACACGGCCATCGGCATCGAGCAACACCAGCACGCCGGTATGGTTGATCTCGCCATCGGCCAGCGGGCGAAAGCGCACGCCCAGCAAGCCGGCGATGGCGCGCAAATCCGCCGCGCGCGGCTGTGCCAGGGTCCAACGTGAGAGATCAAGCTGGCGCTTGTCGGCGGTGGCTTTCAGCGCGGCGGGGTCGTCGCGCTTGGGGTCCAGCGAAATCATCAGCACGCCCAAATGCGCGCGCTCATCGGGCTTGAGCTGGTCGTCGAGGTGTTGCACGGTGTCGATGATGGTGGGGCAGATGAACGAGCATGAGGTGTAGAACATCACCACCACCTGGGCGCGGCCGCGTTTGTCGGCCAGGGCGAAGGCCTTGCCGGATTGGTCTTTGAGTGGGGCGGCGAGTTGATAGACCGAATCACGCGGCAGGGCCGCCGTTGGCCCCGCCTGGAGCGCCAAGCTTGGCGCCAGGCCGGCCACCAGCACCACGGCAACGACGAATGAACGCATCTCGAACCCTTCTCAGCGGGCGCAGCGAAAGCCCATGTTGGCGGTGGCGTCAGCGCCTTCGAGCGACGACAGCATCGCCACGCGCATCAGCACCGCATAGTTTTCCTTATCGTTAATCGACAGGGCCCCGGCGCCGCAGAACTTGAGCCGATCCGGGTCACCCTGGTCGCGGTTGTCGGCTGAAACCAGCAGCGCGGAAAAGTCATCCGTCCACTCCCACACCAGGCCGTGCAGGTCGCGCACGCCAAAGGCATTCGGCCGGCGCAGGCCCACCGGCGCCAGCGCTTGCCGCGAGGGCTGCGAATACCAGGCCAGGATGCGTTCGCGCCAGGCCGCATAGGTCCGCGCATCGGCTCGCGCATCGGTGTGGGTGTCGTCCGCCGCGGCGGCGTATTCCCACTGCGACCAACTTGGCAGCCGCGCGCCTTGCGCCTGGCAATAGGCGTTGGCCGCAAACCAGCTCACCCACACCACAGGCTGTTGCGGCAACGCATGCGCTCCGAGCTGCAACGGCCCGGCCCAGTGCGAGAGGTAGCGCGCTTCAGCAAACACGCTGGCAACCGTGCCGCGCCGCCACTGCGGGTAGGCGCGAACAAAGGCCAGGAAGTCGGCGTTCGTCACCGGGCGATCCATCAGCTTGAAGGCCGCCACGC
Source organism: Burkholderiales bacterium (assembly GCA_031381955.1). Classification (GTDB taxonomy): domain Bacteria; phylum Pseudomonadota; class Gammaproteobacteria; order Burkholderiales; family Burkholderiaceae_C; genus Rubrivivax. The sequence goes on along the minus strand of JANMYI010000502.1, from coordinate 6,776 downwards.
GCACCGGCGCAGCGCTGTCTTCGTACTTCAACACCGAGCGGAACTCACCGCCCGGCAAGGCCACATAGTGGCCATGCGCAGGCGCCACGCCCGCCGCACCGAACAGGGCCAGCGCCCAGCTCAGCCTGGCCAGGCTGCGCATGCCGCGCCTGCGCATCAATGCCCCGAGCCGGCCGCGGCGGGCTTGAGCTTGCGCCGCTCGGCCACTTCGGCCGCGCTGAACTTCCCGCCCGGGTTGCCCAAACTGCCGGCCACGTAGGTCAGGATGTTGGCCACCTCGTCATCGTTGAGTTGGTTCATGGGCGGCATCACCGAGTTGTAGTCCTGGCCGTTCACCTTCACCGGGCCGGTCATGCCATGCAGCACCACGTCAATCGCGCGCTTGGGGTTGGCCGTCAGCCAGTCTGACTTGGCCAGCGGCGGGAACACGCCGGGCAGACCCGCGCCGCTGGCCTGGTGGCAGGTGGAGCAGGTGCCCGCGAACAAGGCCTGGCCGGCCTTCATTTGCTCGGCCACGGTCAAGGCGCCGCTCTGTGCCGACTTGGCCGCCACCGCCACCGCGGCCAGGTTGGGCTGCGCACGGTCACCCAGGTAGACCTCGTCGACTTCCTTGCCCGAATAGATGGCCTTGTTGGGCGGGCCGTCAACTTTCAGGATCGCCAGCGCGCCCTTGTTGAAGGCACGGAAGATGGAGTGATCCACCAGCACGTAGCTGCCCGGCACTTCGAGTTGAAATTCCATCATCGCCGCGCCGCCTGCCGGCACCAACGTGGTCTGCACGTTCTCTTGAAAACGCGAGCCGCCTTCGAACCACACCTTGTCAAAAATCTCGCCAATCACGTGAAAGCTCGACACCAGGTTCGGCCCGCCGTTGCCCACATACAGCCGCACCGTTTCACCCACCTTGGCGGTGAGCGCCTTGTCGCCAGTGAGCGCGCCTTCGCTGCCGTTGAACAGCACATAGGTGGCGCGCTCGTCGATCGCCTTTTGCATGTCAAACGGCTGCAAGCCCTTCTCGCGATACTTGCCCGTGGTGTAGAAATCACCCTGCATCACGTAGTACTCGCGGTCCACCTTGGGCAGGCCTTGCGGCGGCTCGACCAAGATCAAGCCATACATGCCGTTGGCCACATGCATGCCCACCGGCGCGGTGGCGCAGTGGTACACGTACAGGCCGGCGTTCAAGGCCTTGAAGGTGAACTGCGACTGGTGGCCTGGCGCGGTGAAGCTGGAAGCCGCGCCACCGCCCGGGCCGGTCACGCCGTGCAGGTCGATGTTGTGCGGCATCTTCGAATCGGGCGCGTTCTTCAAATGGAACTCCACCGTGTCGCCCTGGCGCACGCGGATGAAGCTGCCCGGCACGGTGCCGCCAAAGGTCCAGAAGGTGTAGCTCACGCCTTCGGAAATGGGCATGTCCTTTTCAATCACCTCCAGCTCAACGATCACCTTGGCCGGCACCGTGCGGCCAGTGGCGGGCGGCACGTTGGGCGGGCTGGTCAACACCGCCTTCACCGGCTCGCCCTGCGGTGGGCCGAGGTCGCCCTTGATGGCCGCGCTGCGCCGGCCGTTGCCAGCGCGCCGGAGGCCGTGGCCACGGCAGGGTTGTCGGCCTGGGGCCGCGTGCAGCCGGCCACGGCAAACAGCAAGGACAGTGACAACAAGTGAGCCGCATGCATGTTTGCTCTCCCGGGGCACGCAGTGCGTGCTGGTTGCATTGCAAGGGGTGGATTCGCGCAGTTCAGCCTAAGCGCGGCACCCCGATGCAGGCTTGATCTGTCTCAAGCAGATGACGGGCTGGCCACCCAGCCTGCTGCCCCAACCAACGCGACTCGGCGCGATCGCCCGGCGTGACGATGCCGCGCCCGGCCAACTCGTCTTGCAGCTGCCGCGCGCGCGCCAGCACTTCGGCGCGCCAGGGCAGGACGGCGCCACCACCACCACCACCACCACCCTCCTCATCGCCAACTGCCGCCTGCGCCAGACGAACCAGCAGCGCGAACGCACGCACCGGCTCCACCGCATCACGCGGGTCGCGCAGCGCGCGCATGGCCACCAGGCGTTCGCAGGCGTTCTGCGCGGCAGCTTGTGCGGCGCACTCATCACCGCGCGCCGTGGCCACATAGGCCACGGCGATGGCGATGTTGGCTTCCAGCTCGGCATCGAGTGCGCCGGCGTGTTCGCGCAAGCGCAGCGAGCCATCGCCTTGCCAGCCTTGCAGCCGCTGCACCAGTTCTTCCGCGCGTTCGAGTTCAGCGGTGCGCACCCAGCACACGGCTTGCAGCGCATCCATCCAGGCGTGTTGCCAGTGCCGCTTGGCCAACTCGTCCTTGCGCGGCAGTGGTGGCAGGCAGGCCAGCGCGCTGGCGTACAGCGCGGCCGCTGCCGCCTCGTCACCCCGATGCAAGCACAGGTCCATGGCCGTTTGCACCGGCGCCGCGTACAGGCGCTGCGCCAGTTCGTTGCCCGGGTCGGCGCGCACGGCCTTGTCGGCCTGTATCAACGCGGCATCGATGACCTGGCTGGCCTCGTCGTACAGGCCCGTTTCGCGCAGCGTGATGCCCAGGCGCAGGCTGGCGCGAACGAAATCAGACAGGCGTGTGGCGTCAGCGCCCGGTAGGGCCAGCGCGCGCTGCAACGCGGCGAACGCGGTGCGCTCGCCGGCCACGGCCTCCTGCATGCGGCCTTCAATGCCCAGGTAAGCCGCACGCAGCCGCAGCGTGTAGGCGCGCATGCGCCAGGCGGCCCATTGGTCGGGTGCCCACTGCACCAACCGCAGCCCGCATTGCTGCGCTTGCTCGGCATGGGCCAAGGCGTCATCGAGCTGCACCAGGCCCTGGATGCGCACCACGGGGTATTCATGGTCAGCCAGTTGCACCAGGGCAGAACATTCGTAGGCGCGCCAGTGCATGTCTTGCGGCGCCAGTGCGGCGGCGCGCGCAGCATGGTCGGCCGTGCGCCGCATGCTGGCCAGCGCCTCGGCCGCGTTGCGCAGGGTGCGCATCACCGCGGCGCGGCCTTCCAGCACTTCCACCATCGCGCCATGCCAGGCCACGTTGCCCTGCTGGCGCGGCGCCATGGGCTCCAGCACATGCAGGGCCCGCTCGTACTGCGCCAGTGCACCTGAAACGTTACCCAGGTTGTCGGTGAATTCGCGCCCTTCCAGTTGCGCCAGGCGCGACAGGGCACGCGCCAGTTCCAGGCGTTCATCGTCACTGAGCTGGGTGAAGTCAGCCTGCTGTTCGAGTGACTGTGCCGCCGTGTGCACGAGCTGCCGCCGCCCTTCGGTGAGGCCGCGTTCCAGCGCATCGTTCACCTCGAACACCATGCGGTGGGCCAGGCGGCGCAGCTCCACCAGGTGGCGCTTGGCGTCGTCGCGCGAGCGCGCCGCGTCATCACGCGCGAGCTGCGCGCGGCGCGCCTGCACCAGCGCCAGCACCAGGCCGGCGCTCAAGCCGAGCGCACCCAACGCCAGCAGCCAGCGCCCTTGCAGCAGCGTGGCGGCCAGGCCGCTGATCAACCCCAGGCCACCGATGGTGGCCGCCACGGCAGCGCCGCGGTGGCGCCGCAGCCACTTGCGCAGCACGTAGCCGGGGCTGGCGGCGCGCGCGCTCACCGGGCGCCCTTCAAGGTACGCCGCGATGTCGGCGCCCAGCGCGTCGGCACTGGCATAGCGCTCGGCGACGGGCTTGGCCAAGGCCTTGAGCACGATGTTGTCCAGGTCGCCGCGCAACTGCCGGCGCTGCTGTGCCCAGCCGGGCTCGGGCCGTTCCAGCATGCTGGGCAGCGCCGGTTCTTCTTGCAGCACGGCGCGCGCGGCTTCGGCCGCGGTGCTGGCACGCAGGCCATAGGGGCGCTGGCCGGTGAGCACGATGTACAGCAGCACGCCCAGGCTGTACAGGTCGGTGGCCGTGCTCACCGGCTCACCGCGCACCTGTTCCGGGCTGGCGTAATGCGGCGTGAAGGGGCGTTCGCCCGCCAAGGTGCCGGCATGGGCCTGGCCTTCCAGCGGGTCGAGCGCCTTGGCAATGCCGAAGTCCAGCAGCTTCACGCGCCCATCGTCATCGACCATCACGTTGCCGGGCTTCAGGTCGCGGTGCACCAGCAGGTTGCGGTGGGCGTGCGCCACGGCATCTGTCAACTGTTGGAACAGCGCAAGGCGCTGTGCGATGGGCTTGTGGGCGCAGGCTTGGTCGATCGGGCGGCCTTGCACGCGCTCCATCACGAAAAAGGGCAGGCCGTCGCTGGACATGCCGGCATCCAGCAGCCGCGCGATGTGCGGGTGCGACAGGCGTGCCAGCGCCTGCTGCTCCTGCGCAAAGCGCGCTAGCACGGCCTGCGAATCCATGCCCCGCTTGAGCAGCTTGATGGCCGCGTAGCCCTGGTAGCGGCCATCGTCGCGGCGCGCTTCGAACACCTCGCCCATGCCGCCCGCACCCAGCGGGCGGGTGATGCGCCAGGCGCCCAGGCGCTGGTGGATGCGTTGTTCGTTCGGCGCTGCCGCGTTCAGCGGCTCGGTGGGCGTGGGCGCATGCAGAAACCCGGTGGCCGCCTCGCCTTCATGCGCCAGCAGCGAGGCCACTTCAGCACGCAGTGCCGGGTTGATGTCGGATTCGGCCAACGCTGCTTCACGCTGCGCGACAGGCAAATCAAGCAGCCGCTCGAACAACGCACGCACGGCGTGCCAGTCGTTTTGGTGGTGTGCATCGGCCAGGGTCATGGGTGGGATGCTATGTGCGTGCGCCGGCAATTGCCCAGGCTGGCACCGAATCAGGGGCAACCCCTGGCCATGGTGCACCTCAATGGTTACAGCGCGTTGCAACTGGTTCCGCAAGCCTTGGCGATGGCCCCGCTTGGCACTGATCGCCCGCGATGCCATCATGGCCCGGCACCTTTCCAACCAGGCCGGGCTCAAGCCAGGCCGACTACCAACAGGAGACTCCCATGTGCCAGCGCTGTGATTCAGGCCAACCGCAAGACCATCGCGCCGATGGTGCGCCAACCAGCCAGCGCTGGAGTGCGCGGCGCGGCTTTCTCAAAGCCACTGCTGCGGGCAGCACCGCAGCCGCCGCCGGCGGCATGGCGTTGTTCAACTCGGCCCCTGCCGCCGCCGGCGAAGGCAAAGAGCCGGAACACAGCGGCCGCCATGGCCGGCGTTATGTGATCCGGCGCGGCGCGGTGATGTCGATGGACCGGGCGGTAGGCGACTTCGCCGAGGCCGACGTGCTGGTCGAAGGCAAGAAGATCGTGGCCGTAGGCCCCAACCTGAAGGTGGGCGGCGCCGCCGAGATCGATGCGCGCGGGCGCATCGTCATGCCGGGCTTCATCGACACCCACCACCACTTGTTCGAAACCGCGCTGCGCAGCTACCTGGCTGATGGCCTGTTGTTCGACGGCCTGGATGCGCGCACCACGCAGAACTATTTCCAGAAGATCTTGCTCACCTTTGCGCCGCAGTACCGGCCTGAAGACGTTCACATCAGCACCCTGTTCGGCAGCCTGAGCCAGCTCGATGCCGGCGTGACCACGGTGTTCGACATCTCACAAATCCACCATTCACCGGCGCACAGCGACGCCACCATCCAGGCGCTGCGCGAGAGCGAGCAACGCGCCGTGTTCGGCTACTTCGAAAGCGCCGGCGGCGTGGCCGGCAACCAGTACCCGGGTGACGCCAAGCGCATCAAGCTGCAGCACTTCAGCTCAAGCGACCAATTGCTGTCGATGTTCATGGGCGGCGAGATTTACCTGCCCGGCCATGAGCTCGCCTGGAAGACCGGCCGCGACCTGGGCCTGCCGGTGGCAGCGCACATCGTGGGCACCTTTGGCATGCGGCCCACCTTCGATGCACTGGCCGCCGCGGGCGCGTTCGGGCCCGACAACCTGTTCATCCACATGACCGGCATGTCTGACTTCGCCTGGCAAAAGGCGCGCGATGCCGGCGCCGGTGTGTCGCTGGCCGTGCCGATTGAAATGAACATGCGCCATGGCACGCCGCCCATTCAGAAGGCGCTCGACCTGGGCTTCCAGCCTTCGCTTTCAAGCGACGTGGAATGCACGCTGACGGCCGACTTCTTCACGCAAATGCGCAGCGCCATGGCCCTGCAACGCATGTTCCTCAACGGCCGCGGCCTGGGCGAAAACGGCCCGGCCGAAACCAGCCTGCCGCCGCTGGCCACCACGCGCGATGCGCTGCGCTGGGCCACGGTGAACGGTGCACGCGATTTGAAGCTGGAGAAGAAGACCGGCTCGCTGACGCCGGGCAAGGAAGCCGACATCATCATCCTCGACGCCGAGGCCATCAACGTCGCACCGCTGAACCATGTGCCCGGCGCGGTGGTGTCGCTGATGGACCGCAGCAATGTCGAAACCGTGATCGTCGCCGGCGCCATTCGCAAGTGGAAGGGCCGCATGGTGGATGTGAACCTGGGCAAGCTGCGGCGCGAGCTGGAAGCCTCGCGCGACCATGTGTTTGCGCAGGCCGGCATCGCGCCCAATCTGTTCCGCGCGCCTTGATGAAGGGGGCGGCGGTAGCCGGGCGCTAGCGAAGCTGCTGCGCAAAGGCCTCGAGCTGGTCGATGCAGATGCCCCAGCCTTCATAAAAACCCATCTCCTCGTGCTTGTCGCGCGTGGCTTTGTCGGGGTGCATCGCGGTGGCCACATAACGTGTGCCATCGCCTTCATCGGCCATTGAAAAGATGCCGGTGAACGGCATCCAGGGCGTGGCCGGACGCCAGCCACCGAGCAGCATCGACGTGACCACGATGCGTTCCTGCGGCACC
>JANMYI010000475.1:0-1843 GCA_031381955.1 Burkholderiales bacterium | reverse complement strand
GGCACGGTCGGCAAAGGCCAGGCGCGCGGCTTCGGCATAGTGGTGCAGCCAGGCCTCGCCCGGCACGCCGGCCGTCAAGCCGGGCTCGATTTGCGCTTGTTGCAGCACACCCAGGATCTGCATGATCGCCAGGTGGCCTGAAGCCGGTGGCGGCATGCCGCAAACGCGATAGACCGCCAACCAATCTGTGCACAGGGCGGTGCGTTCGATGCTGCGGTAACCATTCAGGTCAGCCAGGCTCAGCGGCCCGCGGTGGCTGGCCTGGCCGCCCTGGCCATTCACCCTGGCCACGATGTCCGCCGCCACCGGGCCTGCATGCAAAGCCGCACTGCCCTGCTCCGCCAGGGCCGCCAGCACCTGCGCCAGGGCCGGGTTGCGCAAGCGGTGGCCCACTGGCCAGGGCCGGCCGCTGGCATCAAAGTACAGGGCCGCGGCGCGAACATCCTGCTTCAGCCCAGGCTCAGCGCGCAGCATCGCGTGCAGCCGCGGGCTGAGCGCAAAGCCCTCACGCGCCAACGCCAAGGCGGGCTCGAACAGCCGGGCCCACGGCAAGCGGCCATGCGCCTGATGTGCGGCTTCCAGCATGCGCACCGCGCCGGGCACGCCCACGGCGCGGCCGCTGCCCACCGCCGCGGCAAAGGGCATGGCTGCGCCGTCGGCTTGCACGAACAGGCCCTCAGTGGCAGCGGCTGGCGCCGTTTCGCGGCCGTCGTAGGCCTGCACGCGCTGGCCATTCCAGTGCAGCATGAACGCACCACCGCCGATGCCACTGGACTGCGGCTCCACCAGTGCCAGCACCATCTGCACCGCCACGGCGGCGTCCACGGCCGAACCGCCGGCTTGCAAAATCTGCATCCCGGCTTGTGTGGCCAGCGGGTGCGCCGCGGCCACCATGAAGCGGCTGGCCGTGACCTCGGCTTTGTCTTGCCAACCCGAGCCCACCTCGGGCTGCACCGGTGGGGCCAGCGGTTGCGCGCAACTTGCCAGCAGCGCTGGCACGGCGAACAAGCTCGGCCAGTGTGGGCCCGGGCGGAACACGGCGCGGGCTTGCGTGGCTACTTCAGCGGCACCCCGGTCTTGGCCTGGGCTTCTTCACGGGTGACACCCGCGGCCAACTCGACCAGCTTCAGCCCTTCAGGCACGACATCAAACACGCCAAGATCAGTGATGACACGATCGACCACCGCCTTGCCGGTGAGCGGCAGCGTGCACTGCGGCAGGATCTTCAAATCAAAGCCGCCATCCTTGCGCCGCGCCACATGTTCCATCAGCACGATGACGCGCTTCACGCCGGCCACCAGGTCCATCGCGCCGCCCATGCCCTTGACCATCTTGCCCGGGATCATCCAGTTCGCCAGGTCGCCCTTCTCGCTGACCTGCATCGCACCGAGGATCGACAGGTTGATCTTGCCGCCGCGAATCATGGCAAAGCTGTCGTGGCTGCCGAAGATGCTGCTGCCCTTGATGGTGGTGACGGTCTGCTTGCCGGCATTGATGAGGTCGGCGTCGACTTCGTCTTCGGTCGGGAAGGCACCGATGCCCAGCATGCCGTTCTCGCTTTGCAGCCACACCTCGATGCTGGCCGGCACATGGTTGGCCACCAGGGTGGGCAAGCCAATGCCCAGGTTGACGTAGAAGCCGTCTTGCAGCTCCAGCGCCGCGCGCGCGGCCATTTGCTCTTGGGTCCAGGGCATGGTCAGACTCCTGCTTTGGTGGTGATGGTGCGCTTTTCGATGCGCTTCTCGGTCGCGGCATTCAGCACGATGCGGTGCACATAAATGCCGGCCAGGTGAACGTCGTCGGGGTCGAAGGCGCCGGTCTCGACAATCTCTTCGACCTCGAC
>JANMYI010000452.1:0-1738 GCA_031381955.1 Burkholderiales bacterium | reverse complement strand
TTGGCATTGAGGTAGATGCCGTCGGTGCCACCGCCCAGCGGGGTGTCGTGCACCACGTAGTAGGCCATCTGCGCAAAGGCCAGCGTCACCATGATGAAGTACACGCCCTTGGTGCGCAGCGACAGCGCCCCCACCGCCAGCGCATACAGCGCCGCAGCCACGATGCTGGCCGGCAGCAGCCACCACAGCGCCGCCGGCTCATTGGCGGGCGATAGCAATACCGCCGCATAGGCGCCGATGCCGAAGAACGCGGCCTGGCCAAAGCACACCAGCCCGGTGCCGCCGACCAATAACTCCAGGCTGAGTGCGAACACGGCGTAGACCATGATCTTGGTGACCAGGTCGATGCCGAACGAGCCCGCGGCCAGCGGGTACGCGGCCAGCAGCGCAAAGGCTGCCAGCGTGAAGATGAGTTTGCCGCGATCCATGGTTCATCCCGACTTGAACAGACCGTCTGGCTTCCACAGCAGGATCAAGGCCATCAACACATAGACCAGCACACCGGCGGCCTGCGGCAGCACGACCTTGCCGAAGGTGTCGACAAAGCCGATCAACAAGGCCGCCAGCAGCGCGCCGCGAATCGAGCCGATGCCGCCGATCACCACCACCACGAAGCAGATGATCAACACCTGCCCGCCCATGCCCGGGTACACAGAACTCACCGGCGCGGCCACCATGCCGGCCAGCACCGCAATGGCCACGCCCGCCGCAAACACCACGCGGTAGAGGAACTTGATATCAACACCGAGCGACTGCACCATTTCGCGGTTGGTGCTGCCGGCACGGATCATCATGCCCAGCTTGGTGCGGGTGAACACGAAGTACATGCCCAGGCCGAGGGCCACGCACACGGCCGAGATGAAGATGCGATAGACCGGATAGGTCATCAACTCGCCCAGCGGCAACACGCCGGCCAGGATGTCGGGCGGTTTCACGCCGTGCACGTCGTCGCCCACCAACAGGCTGCGCAGCTCTTCAAAAACCAGGATCAGGCCATAGGTCATCAACACCTGCTGCAGGTGTTCGCGCTCATACAGGAAGCTGAAGAACACCCATTCGAGCACATAGCCCAGCAAGACGGCGAGCACCAGGCCGACGGCTAACGTTGCAAAGAAGCCACCGCCAAACGTACGTTCCACGATGGGCGCCAGCGCATAGGCCATGTAGGCGCCGATCATGTAGAAGCTGCCATGCGCCAGGTTGATGACGCCCATGATGCCGAAGATCAGCGTCAGGCCCGAGGCCACCAGGAACAGCAGCAGCCCGTACTGCACCGCGTTCAGGCACTGGATGAGGAAGGTGGAGGTGTCCATGACGTGTTTCTCGTGGGTGAGCGCAGACAACAGCGCAACTGTGGCGCAGCTGCCGTCGCGAGCGGGCCGAGGTTGGGTTCAGCGCGCGCAAACGCACTCGCGTGCGTTGAGCACGCTGGGCCCGCCCGCGCAGCAGGCAGATGCGTCACAGTTTGCAGCCGCGGCCCGGGTCGGTCAGGGCCTTGGAGGCAATGCCCACCACCTTGTTTTCCTTGCTCGAAACCTGGCGCAGGTAAATGTCTTGCACCGGGTTGTTCGAGGCCGACAAGGTGAACGCGCCGCGCGGGCTGTCGATCTTGGCCTTGCGCAACGCTGCCGCGAACTCGGCCTTCTTGCTCACATCGCCCTTCACGGCGGCCATGCCAATGCCCAGCATCTGCGCTGCGTCGTAGCCCTGCACGGCGTACACGTCGGGTTGCAGCTTG
>JANMYI010000433.1:0-1550 GCA_031381955.1 Burkholderiales bacterium | reverse complement strand
TCATCTCCAGCATCTTCGGGTCGATCAGGATCAGCCGCACATCGCGCGCTTCGGCCTTGTACAGCAGGCTCAGGATCATGGCGTTGATGCCCACTGACTTACCTGAACCGGTAGTGCCGGCCACCAGGCAATGCGGCATCTTGGCCAGATCGGCCACGATGGCATTGCCGATGATGTCCTTGCCCAGGCCGATGGTCAGCAGCGAGCTGGCATCGTTGTAGACCTGCGAGCCCAGAATTTCAGCCAGGCGGATCATCTGACGCTTGGCATTGGGCAGTTCCAGCGCCATGTAATTCTTGCCCGGGATGGTTTCCACCACGCGGATGCTCACCAGCGACAACGATCGCGCCAAGTCTTTGGCCAGGCCCATCACCTGCGAACCCTTCACACCTGTGGCGGGCTCGATCTCGTAGCGCGTGATCACCGGGCCGGGCGAGGCGGCCACCACGCGCACTTCGACGCCGAAGTCCTTCAACTTCTTTTCGATCATGCGCGAGGTCATTTCAAGCGACTCGGGCGTGACGGTTTCACTGCGCGCCGGCGCGGCATCGAGCAGCTCCACTTGCGGCAAACGGGTGTCTTCGAGTTCGGCGAACAGCGGCTTCTGGCGCTCCTTGATGACGCGCTTGGACTCGGGCAGCACCAACACCGGCGGCTCGATCAGCAAGGGCTCATGCACCTGCTGCTCATGCAGGCGGTCTTCTTCCACCACCAGTTCGCGTTCCAGCGTGGCCTGCTCGCCGATGCGGCGGTCTTCCCGCGCTTGCCGGCGCTCTTGCAGCCGCTCACGCAGGGCGTCTACGTGCGTGCCGAGCCAATCGGCGCAGTGCAGCCAGGAAAACTGCAAGGCCATGGCCAACCCGGCAACGAGCACGGCGATCCACACCACGCCCGAGCCGGCAAAACCCAGCCAGCGCGTCGACACCGCGCCTAGGGCATAGCCGAGCACGCCACCGGCGTGGCCGCCCGTGAGGTGCGTCTCCCAGCGGTACAGGCGCGTTGATTCGAGCGCGCAGGCCGCCGCCATGAGCAGCGCCACGCCGCCCCAGAACAGCCAGCGCTGCGCCGCGCTAACCGGTACCTGCACAGGCAGCGCCTGACCCTGGCGCAACAAGCGAGCCCAGGCCGCCAACCACTGGCGCAGCCCCACCAGCAGCAGCAGCCAGGCGGAAAAACCGAACAACGCATAGGCCACGTCGGACAACCAGGCGCCAACCGGGCCGGCCGCGTTGCGCAGCGGCGCGCCAGTGCCCGAACTTGAAAAGCCCGGGTCGAGCGCGCTGTGCGTGGCCAAGGCAATCAGCAGGAGCAGCCACAGCGCGCCACCGATCAACAAGCCGGCCTGTAAGTGCCAGCGCGGGGCCGGTGCAGCCGGCGTGGCGGTGGGCCGGGCGCGGCCGCGGGTGTAGGTGGGTGGGGCGCCTTCGGCGCTCAAGGAACCGAGGGGGAAACTCATGGGCGCGAGTATGGCCTGAATGGCCCTCTCGTCGCCGCGTTCCGGTTCAGTGCCTGTTCACACTACGCAGGCGTGAGCGAACAGGCCCTAATCG
>JANMYI010000431.1:0-13868 GCA_031381955.1 Burkholderiales bacterium | reverse complement strand
CCTTCAGCCCCTGCGCGGCGAGCGCCGCCGCGATGGCGCGGCCGATGCCGCGTGTCGCCCCCGTCACGAGCGCCACCTGCCCGGCGAATGACAACGTGGTGTCTTCACTCATGCCAGCAGCGCTTTCGCTTCGGCGAGCGTCGCGGCGTCGAGCACGGCAGCGGCCACGGCCTCGGCGTCGATGCGCCCGACCGTACCGGCCAACACCTTGCCAGGGCCGCACTCGAAGATCGGGCCGGGGGAGCGGGCCCGGATCGCCTGCACGACCTCGATCCAGCGTACCGGCCCGAAAGCCTGGCGGTAGAGCGCGTCTCGAATGCGCGTGGTGTCGGTTTCCACGCTGACGTCGACGTTGTTCACGACTGGAATGCCCGGCATCGCCATCGGCGTTGCCGCAAGCCGCTCGCGCAGCCGCTCGGCCGCGGGCCGCATGAGGCTGGAGTGAAACGGCGCCGACACCTGGAGCATCACGGCGCGTTTGGCGCCCTTGGCTTTCAGCGCCTGGCAGGCCAGTTCGACGCCGGCCTTGGTACCCGCAATCACGGTCTGCTTGGGATCGTTGAAATTGGCCGCCTGCACCACGGCACCGCTTTGCGCCGCGGCGCGCTTGCAACCTTCAACCACGGCCGCACTTTCCAACCCCAGGATGGCGGCCATGGCGCCGGTGCCCACCGGCACGGCTTGCTGCATGGCCTGCGCGCGAAAGCGCACCAGCGGCAGCGCGTCAGCCAACGTCAGTGCGCCCGCGACCACCAGGGCGCTGTACTCGCCCAACGAGTGGCCGGCCAGCGCGGCCGGTGCGGCGCCGCCTTCGGCCAGCCAGGCGCGATAACACGCCACTGCAGCGGTCAACATCACCGGCTGGGTGTTGGTGGTGAGATCGAGTTGCTCCTTGGGGCCTTCATGAATGAGGCGGGCGATGTCTTCGCCCAGCGCCAGCGAGGCTTCATCAAGCGTGACCTTCACGGCAGCGTGGTCACCCCAGGCGTCGAGCATGCCCACGGCTTGCGAGCCCTGGCCGGGAAAGAGAAAGGCAAATGCGGTCATGGTGATGGTTAAAGGTCAAGCAGCACGGCGCCCCAGGTGAAGCCGCCGCCCACGCCCTCAAGCATGACGGTATCACCCGGCAAGACCCGGCCGCTGCGCACGCCATGGTCCAGCGCCAGGGGAATCGACGCGGCCGAGGTGTTGCCGTGCTCGGCCACGGTGACGATGACCTTGCTCATGTCCAAACGCAGCTTTCGCGCCGTGGCCTGCATGATGCGGATGTTGGCCTGGTGGGGGATTTACCAATCCAGACCACCTTCACTCTTGCCCGCCTTGGCCAACACGGCGCGCGCCGCGCTATCGAGCACGCCCACGGCGAGCTTGAAGACCGCCGGGCCGTCCATCTTGAGCAAGGGCTCGCCCGTGACCCGGCCACCGGCCACGCTGCCGGGCACGCACAAGATGCCGACGTGCCGGCCATCGGCATGCAGTTCGCTGGCCAGAATGCCCGGCGTGGCGCTGGCCTGCAGCACCACCGCGCCAGCGCCGTCGCCGAACAGCACGCAGGTGGTGCGGTCGTTGAAGTCGAGCAAACGCGAGAAAACTTCGGCGCCCACCACCAAGGCACAGCGCGCACTGCCGGTGCGGATCATGGCATCGGCCACCGTGAGCGCATACACAAAGCCCGAGCACACGGCCTGCACGTCGAACGCCGCGCAGCCGTTGATGCCGAGCTTGTTTTGCAACACACACGCCGCTGAAGGGAACACCATGTCGGGCGTGGAGGTGGCCACGATGATCAGGTCGACCTCGGCCGCCGCCACCCCGGCCGCGGCCAGCGCCGCTTGTGCCGCAGGCAAGGCCAGGTCGCTGCTGGTCACGCCCTCGGCGGCGAAGTGACGCGCGTGGATGCCGGTGCGTTCGACGATCCACTCATGGCTGGTCTCGATGCCGCGCGTGGCAAGCTCGGCCACCAGGTCGGCGTTGCTCACCCGGCGCGGCGGCAGGTGGCTGCCGGTGCCGGTGATGCGTGAATAGCGCGGCGCAGAAGTCATTGGCGCGCCTTCAGGCCGCTTGCACCGACGCATCGGGCCCGGCCAACGGCACCGCGCGCAGGGCCATGCGGTCGTTCACACGGTCGAGCAGGCGGTTGCGCGCGGCGTCGTGGGCGCGCTGCAGCGCATGCTCGAAGGCAAAGGCGTCGGCCGAACCATGGCTCTTGAAAACCAGGCCACGCAATCCGAGCAGCGCCGCGCCGCTGTAGCGGCGGTGATCCATTCGGTTCTTCAAACGCTTGAGCACCGGCAGGGCCAGCAGCGCGGCGAATTTGCTGGGCAGGTTGCGGCTGAACTCCTGGCGCATGAATTCGGCCAGCATGGTGGCCACGCCTTCGGCTGTCTTGAGTGCCACGTTGCCCACAAAGCCGTCGCACACCACGATGTCGGTGCTGCCTTTGAAGATGTCGTCACCTTCCACGTTGCCATGGAAGTTGATCTGGCCGTCAAGCGCTGCGGCGCGCAACAGTTCGCCGGCGCGTTTGATGGTTTCGCTGCCCTTGGTGGCTTCTTCGCCGATGTTGAGCAGGCCCACGTTCGGGTCTTGCTTGCCATCGACCGCGGCCACCAGCGCGCTGCCCAGGATCGCAAACTGCAGCAAGTGCTCGGCGCTGCAATCGACGTTCGCGCCCAGGTCGAGCACCGTGGTGTAGCCACCCAAACGGTTGGGCAACACGGTGGCCAGGGCCGGGCGTTCAATGCCCTCAAGCGTCTTGAGCACGTAGCGCGCCACGGCCATCAAGGCCCCAGTGTTGCCGGCCGAGACGCAGGCATCGGCCGCGCTGGCCTGGCCCGGCTCGCCGCGCTTGAGAAGGCCGATGGCCACGCGCATCGACGAGTCGCGCTTGCGGCGCAAGGCCACTTCGACGGAGTCGTCCATCGCCACCACTTCGCTGGCCGCCACCAGAGTGCAGCGCGGCCAATGCCGCGCGGCTTCGATGGCGGGCGCCGTGCCCACCAGCACCAGGTGGGCGTCAGGGTGGGTCTTCAGGAAAGCTTGACAGGCCGGCAGCGTAACGGCTGGGCCATGGTCGCCACCCATGCAATCCACCGCCAGGCGGACCGGGCTCAGCGGTGGCGGGTGGGCAGCAGCGGTCACAGCGGCAGCACGGTGTCAGAGGAGCCTGCGTAACGCCAAGCGCGGCAGGCCGTTGGCCCAAGCATCGCGGCGCTCAGTGAACGCAGCGAGCCGCAGATCAGGCGTCAGCCTTGGTCTTCAACACCTTGCGGCCGCGGTAAAAACCCGTCGGGCTGATGTGATGACGCAAGTGCACCTCGCCGGTGGTGGGTTCCAGGCCCGTGCCTGGTGTATGCAGCGCATTGTGTGAGCGGTGCATGCCGCGCTTGGACGGCGACTTCTTGTTCTGTTGAACGGCCATGTCAAAACTCCTGCAAGGGGTGCGGTGGGCACGGTGGACGATGCCGGCATCGACCCTGAAATCGGCTCCCACGGCGGCAACGGCAAGGTCTGCGCAGCGGGGTGTTCCGGCAGGGTGTGTCAGCTGAATGACCCAGCTTTCACGGGTTGTGGATATGCTCGACAACCCCGCGCCCAACCGGCAAAGCCAATGATTCTAACACCGCGACCGCACCGTGGCCTGCCATTCAAGCCGTGCCGGCCGGCGGCAGCAGTCGCGCCAACACGCCAAAGGGGTGATCGCCTCCATCGCCGCCACTGCCCTGCGCTGGCAGCGCCAAGGTGCAGTCTTCATGCCGGGGCACCAGCGGCAAGGCGAGGATCAGCTCGTCTTCGGTCAACTCGCGCAGGTCGAGGGCGGGCGTCAGTTCGAGTACGTCTTGTTCGATCTCGTCGTCCAGCTTTGCCGCCACCTCTTCGCCGGGAACGAAGTAGAACTCACGCCGCACGTCCACCGGCAGCAGCAGCGGCCCGAGGCAACGCTGGCAGGTCAATGCGGCCGTGCATTGAGCGTGCAAAGTCAGGCGCACTTTGGCGCCAGTACCGGGCAGCGGGCGCAGCGTGCCGCTGGCGCGCCAAGGCACGAGTTGGGGCGCCGGCCAATGCGCCAGCGGCAAGGCATCGCCCACCGCCAACAAGCGCTTCAGGCCGGCCAATGGCCATTCGCCGCTCACCGTGCCGCCTTCAGCGGCCAGCGCGGCCACGTCGAGGTGGCGTGGGTGGTGGGCGGGCGGGCTCATCGCGCAAGTGTAGTCAGGGACAATTCCGCGCATGCCCCCACCGCTGATCTTGGCTTCGACCTCGCCCTACCGCCGCGAGCTGTTGCAACGCCTGCGCCTGCCCTTCGAAGTGCTGGCCCCTGCTGTAGACGAAAGCCCGCAGCAAGGTGAATTGCCAGGAGAACTCGCCCTGCGCCTGGCCTTGGCCAAGGCCCGCGCGGTGGCCAACACGCAACCACACGCCGTGGTGATTGGCTCCGACCAGGTGGCCGAACTCGACGGCCAGGCCATCGGCAAGCCGCACGATCATGCACGCGCCGTGTCGCAGTTGCAGCGCATGAGCGGGCGCGAAGTGCGCTTCCACAGCGCGGTGGCGGTGGTGCACCAGGGCGCCGGTTTTGAGCGCACTGACGCCGCCACGGTGATGGTGCGTTTTCGCGATCTGACGCAAGCCGAGATTGAGAACTACCTGCGCGCCGATCAACCCTACGACTGCGCCGGCAGCGCCAAAGCCGAAGCCTTGGGCATCGCGCTGATGGCCGCGATTCATTCCGACGACCCTACTGCCCTGATCGGCCTGCCCTTGATCCGCACCTGCGCGCTGCTGCGCCAAGCCGGGCTCGACCCGCTTTCAGCATGACGGGTGCCCGCCCCACCGGCACCTTGTGGTTGGTGCCCAATGCGCTGGACTTCGGCACCGAGCCAGGTGACCTGCTCGACGCCCTGCCCCTGGGCGTGCTCAAGCAAGCGGCGGCGCTGCAGCATTGGGTGGTGGAAGATGCGCGCAGTGCGCGGCTGTTCCTGAAGCGCGTGGCCGCGCACGTGCCGCTGATGGCGGCGCTACAAACGCTGGACATTCGTGAGCTACCGCGCCCGCCCAAAGGGCCAAGACCCAGCCAAGAAGCACTGACGCTGGACGCCGCTGATTGGCTCAAACCCGCCCTGGCCGGGCAGAACATGGGGTTGCTGTCAGAGGCCGGCCTGCCGGCCGTGGCCGACCCCGGCGCGCTGCTGGTGCAAGCGGCACACCGTGGCGGCCTCGTTGTGCGCTCCTTGCCCGGGCCCAGCGCCATCACCTTGGCCCTGGCGGCCAGCGGCCTGAACGGCCAGAATTTCAGCTTTCACGGCTACCTGCCGGTGGATGCGGCCGATCGCGCAGCACGCATCAAGCTGTTAGACGGCTTGTCGCGCCAGGGGCGGCAAACCCAGGTCGCGATCGAAACGCCCTACCGCAACACCGCTTTGCTGCACGCCTTGCTTGGCGCGCTGGCACCCACAACCCAGCTCTGTGTGGCCAGCGGGCTGACTTGGCCGGGCGGCAGCACGCGCACGCAAAGCGTGGCCGCCTGGCAGCGCGGCAACACAGATCTGGACAAACACATGCCCACCGTCTTCTTGTGGCTCGCCGGGTAGGGGCGGGCAGCGGTTCGGTGGCCGTTGATGTGCTCGGCGAACTGCAGGCGGTGAACGACCGGCGGTGAACTACAGGCGACTATGGGCAGGCGGCATTAGGCAGGCTTGCCGCCTGCGTGCCAGCAGCCACAACGCCAGCGCCGCCCCGGCCATGTCCGCAAGAGCGTCCCACGCATCGGCCACTCGCGTGGCGGTGAATGACTGGGCGAATTCAATGCCGATGCCGAACAACGCCAAGCCGACAAACAGCCGCATGGGCATGGCCCAGCCGGCGCACCAACCCAGCACGGCCAAGGCGGCAAAGGCCAGCGCGTGCTCCAGCTTGTCGATGTGGGGGAACACGGCCGGCTTGTCAACGGCGGGCCGCAGCGCCAAGTAAACGCACACGACCAAGGCCAACAGGAAGGCCAAGCGCCAAATACGCTGGCTGGCCGCCACGTTGCGCACGCGCGCGGTCAGGCGCCGCCGCCCAGCAGCGCCGCCACCTTGCGTTTGGGCCGGATGTTGCGCGACAGGCCCTTGGCCGGCAGTGAGTCGGCCTGTGCCCTTTCCCACGCCGCGGGTTCGGTGTTCGGCGCCTCTTCATAGGGCCGGTCGAAGAACGGGTCAGCGTTGGCGCGCACTGGCGCACGGCGCACGGGGCGCGGCGGCTCCACCTCGACCCGCGGCAGCGCGGGTGCGTCATCTTCTTCTTCGCGCCGGCGTGGTGGCCGGCGTGGCCGCTCGTCGTCAAACTCGTAAGGCTCGATTTCGATTTTCTTCTTCAACAGCTTTTCAATGTCGGCCACCAGGCGCGTGTCGTCGCGCGCCACCAAGGTGACGGCCAGGCCCGAGGCGCCGGCGCGGCCAGTGCGGCCGATGCGGTGCACGTAGTCTTCGGCGTTGAACGGCACATCGAAATTGAACACCGCGGGCAAGTCGGCAATGTCCAGGCCACGCGCAGCCACGTCGGTGGCCACCAGCAAGTCGACCTCGCCGGCCTTGAAGGCAGCCAGTGACTTCAAACGTTCGTCTTGCGATTTGTCGCCGTGCAGCGCGGCCGTGCGCAGGCCATCGCGCTCGAAGCTACGCGCCAGCCGCGCCGCGCCGATTTTGGAGTTCACGAACACCAAGGCCTGCGTGAGCGAATGGCGCTTGATCATCTGGCGCACCACGGTGCGCTTGTCTTCATCCGCCACACCCAGGAAGTGCTGTTCCACCTTGGAGGCCGTGGCGTTGGGCCGCGCCACTTCCACCGTGACCGGGTCTTGCAAATAGCTCTGCGACAGGCGGCGGATTTCAGGCGAGAAGGTGGCTGAAAACAGCAGCGTCTGACGCTGCTTGGGCAGGTACGACAAGATGCGTTGCAGGTCGGGCAAGAAGCCAATGTCGAGCATGCGGTCGGCTTCATCGAGCACCACGTACTCCACTTGGTTGAGCACGCAGTTCTTGGCCTCAATGTGGTCGAGCAGCCGGCCCGGCGTGGCGATTAGCACTTCAATGCCGCCCTTGAGCACCAGGGTCTGCGGCTTCATGTCGATGCCACCAAAGACCACGGTGGAACGCAGCAAGGTGTGCTTGGCGTAGGTCTTGACGTTATTGGCCACTTGGTCTGCCAGCTCGCGCGTGGGTGCCAGCACCAAGGCACGCACCGGGTGGCGGGCCGGCGACATGGAGGCGTTTTCGTGCTGGAGCATGCGCTGCAGCAAGGGCAGCGTGAACGCGGCGGTTTTGCCGGTGCCGGTTTGCGCCGCGCCCATCACGTCGCGCCCGGCCAGCACGATCGGGATAGCCTTGGCCTGGATCGGCGTCATCTCGGTATAACCGCTGTCTGACACAGCGCGCAGCAACTTGGCGTCGAGCGCCAGGGTGTTGAACAGCGTCTCGTGAACGGGCTGTTCGGTGCCGGGTATACCGGCCACATCGGGTTCATTCATGCGGCAGGATTATCTCCTGCCGCTGCTACCTGCGAAAAATCAGCCAGCGCGGCGCCTTGAAACGCACGATGCGCCAATACAGCGACACGTACACCAGCCCAAACAACACGATGAGGCCACCCAGCACCAGGCTGTTGTTCCAGAACAGCACCGCTGGCACCACCGCGAACATGCACAGCAACCACAAGTAGGGCGAGGTCATGGAATTGCGCTGCGTCAACGCCGGCGCGCTGTTGCTGCCCACCGCCCAGCGCATGACGCGGCGATACACCAGCGAATGCAGGTGGATGCCATCGGGCATGCTCGGCGACACCTCCTGCAAGACGCGGCGGCGGTAGATGGAGAACACGGTTTCGAACACCGGGTAGATGCACACCAGCAAAGGGAACATCGGCGAGACCTGGGCGTTGCGGTTCACCAGCAAAATCGCCAACTCGGCGATGAAAAAGCCCAGGAAGTAGGCGCCCCCATCACCTAGAAAGATCAGCCCGGCGGGGAAGTTCCAAATGAAGAACCCCAGCACCGCGCCCACCCCCGCCAGCCCCAGATAAGCCACCAAGCGGTCATCGACCTGGAACGCCACATAGGCCAGGCTGACCAGGATCAACACGCTGCACATCGACGCCAGGCCGTTGAAGCCGTCGATGATGTTGATGGAGTTGGCCACGCCGGCAACCACGAAGATGGTCAACAACGCCGCACCCCATGGCTGCGCGACCAGCGTGTCCACGCCGGGTATGTCGGTGCGCGCGATGCTCGCGTCGAGCACCACCCACGCCAACAGTGCCGAAAACGCCGTGAAGAACAGGCGCCGACGCGGGCTCTGGTTCTTGGTTAAGTCTTCCGCCAACCCGGCCAGGAACGCAGGCGCGCCACACAGCAGCAAGCTGGCCGCCTCGGCACCCAAGGGCGGCCGCTGCCACCACATCAGGCACGTGGCCGCGACCAGCCCTGCCACGATGCCCAAGCCACCCACCCGCGGCACCATGGTGACATGGAACTTCTGCGGCCCGGAAAAATCGCGGTCATGCGAGGCATGGCCGGCATCACGCGCCAAATGAACCACCATCAAGGTCACGCCGAGCGAGACGGCAAAGGCCAGCAGCAGCGAAAGCATCGGCCGATTCTAAGAGCGGCCTGCGCTAGCGCAACGCGGGCCTGTCGGTCTGACACCGCTCTAGACACAGCTTCAGACACAGCTTCAGACAAAGCTTCAGACACAGCTTCAGACGCACCTTCAGACGCACCTTCAGACTCAGCTTTAGACACAGCGGTGGGCCGCGTGTCCGCACGTCCGCGCAGGCATGCTGGGCCTGACACCTGCGCGCACTAGAATGCGCGCCGATGTTCGCTGGCCGGCATGTCTGTGCGCACCACGCGCCGCCCGGCCCCTAACCTGCACCTTGATACTGCGCCCTCGGCGCCGCTGCATGATTCGCAAGACAAATCGCCTGGCTTGGGCCGTGTTGCTGTGGCTGGCCCTGGGCGCCAGCCCCTTGGCACGATCGCAAGGCCAGGCGCAGGGACAAGGTCAGGGGCAAACCGCAGGCTCGATGGGCACTGAGCAGGCCACGCCAGTCGGCCCGATTCGCCTGCGCCAGCCCGGGCCAACACCTGGCCCGCTTGCGCCGCGGGCGAACCAGGCGCCGAACCGTGATGCCAGCGCGCGCGAGGCCGGGTCAGAAGGCGCGCGCGATGACAACAAGACGAGGGTTTCGGAGTTTGAGCAGTACGTCAACCGCCTGGCCGGCACCGCGGATGCGCTGAGCATTCGCCGCTTCGGCGTTGACGCGCTCAACGCCACCTTGAGCACCACGCTGAGCGACATCGACAATGTCGACTTCAACCCCATGGTGCCGCAAGACTATGTGCTGCAGCCGGGCGATGAAGTGCTGGTCAGTCTGTGGGGCAGCGTTGATGCCGACCTGCGTTTGGTGGTCGATCGCTCTGGGCGCATCAGCATTCCGCGTGTCGGCCCGATCATGGTTTCGGGCCTGAAGCTGGCCGAGCTGCCCGATGCGGTGCAGCGCCGCGTGGCCCAGGTGTTCAAGAACTTCCAGCTCAGTGCCACCGTGGGCCAGTTGCGCGGGCTGCGTGTGTACGTCACCGGCTTCGTGGCCAAGCCTGGGCCGGTGGCGGTGAGCAGCTTGTCCACCCTGGTGGCGGCGCTGGCACGCGCCGGCGGGCCCACGCTGGCTGGTGGTCTGCGTGACATCCAGCTGCGCCGTGGCCGCGAGGTGGTGGCCACGCTCGACCTGTACGAGCTGCTGCTCAAGGGCGACCGCAGCGCCGACCGGCTGTTGCAGGCTGATGACGTGGTGCATGTGGGCCCGGTGGGCGCGCAGGTGGCCATCATCGGCAGCGTCAACCGCGCCGCCGTGTTCGAGCTGCGCGTGGGCGAAACGGTGACTGACCTGCTGCGCATGGCCGGCGGCTTCGCCCCCGTGGCTGACATGTCGCGTGTCTCGCTCGAACGGCTTGACGACCGCGCCAGCGTGCGCATCACCGAGCTGGCCCTGCCCGCCAACGCCCGCGCCGAGTTGCGCAACGGTGACGTGCTGCGCGCCTTCAATGCGGTGGATGTGGCGCTGCCGGCGCAACGCCAGAACAAACGCGTGCGGGTGGACGGCGAAGTGGCCAAACCCGGTGAATATGTGCTGCCGCCAAACAGCTCGATCGCCGATGCGCTGAACGCCGCCGGTGGCCTGACGCCCGCGGCCTACCTGTTTGGCGCCGAATTCAGCCGCGAAAGCGTGCGTCATACCCAGCAAGTGAACTACGACCGTGCGCTGCGCGACCTGGAAACCGAATTCGCTCGCGCCGGCACCTCGCAACGCACCAGCAATGCTGACGAAGCGGCGGCACAAACCGCGCGCGCCGCCGCCACCAGCCGCCTGGTGGAGCGCTTGCGCACCATTCGCCCCAATGGCCGCGTGGTGCTGCGCATCAACCCCAGCAATCCTGGCCTGCCCGAGCTGGCGCTCGAAGACGGCGACCGCCTGTACATCCCGCCGCGCCCCACCACCGTGGGCGTGTTCGGCAGCGTGTTCAATGCCGGCAGCTTTTTGCACACCAGCGGCCGCACGATCGAGGACTATCTCAACCTGGCCGGCGGCCCCACGCGCGGCGCTGACGAAACCAGTGTCTTCGTCATCCGCGCTGACGGCAGCGTGGTCAGCAGCCCACAGAACAAGCGCGGCTGGTTCAGAGGCGACGACCTGGCCAAGACGGCATCACAGCCCGGCGACACCATCTTCGTGCCCGAAGAAATGAACAAGAGCACCTTCGTGCAAAACGCCAAGGACTGGACGCAGATCCTGTCGCAATTCGCGCTGGGCATTGCGGCGTTGAAGACGATCGGGAACTGAGCCGCGATGGTGCCTCAGGAATTGGGCCAAACGTTGGCCGTTGACGATGAAGGCGACGAAGGCCTGAGCCTGCTCGATCTGGCCTTGCCCTTGGTGCAGCACCGTTGGTTGCTGTTGCTGGGCCCATTGCTGGCCGGTGCGCTGGCGTTGGGCGGCACCTACCTCGTCAAACCCATGTTCACCTCAAAGGTTAGTTTTCTGCCGCCACAGCAGCAGCAAAGTGCGGCCGCTTCGGCCGTGGCGTCGCTGGGTGCTTTGTCAGGGCTGGTGGGGTCGGCGGCGGGTCTGAAAAGCCCGGCGGACCAATACGTGGCGCTGCTGCAAAGCGTGACGGTGGCTGATCATCTGATCGACGAATTCAAGCTCATGCAGGTCTACGACACCGAATACCGCTTTCAGGCGCGCCGCAGGCTGACCGAAAACGCGCGCGTGTCGCTGGGCAAGAAAGATGGCCTGATCATGGTGGAAGTGGACGACATCGACCCGCAACGCGCCGCCGCCATCGCCAACCGCCATGTCGATGAGCTGCGCGGCCTGACGGCCAAGCTGGCCCTGACCGAAGCCCAGCAACGCCGCGTGTTCTTCGAGGGGCAACTCGCCAAGACGCGTGACGACCTCACCCGCGCCCAGCAAACCTTGCAGGCCAGCGGCTTCAACCCCGGCGCGCTGATGGCCGAACCCAGGGCCGCCGCCGAAGGCTATGCCCGGCTGAAGGCCGAGGCGACCAACGCGGAAGTGCGCCTGCAAACCATGCGCCGCAGCCTGGCTGATGGCACACCCGAAGTACAACAGGCGTTGACGCTGCTGGCCGCGTTGCGCGGCCAGTTGGCCAAGGCCGAGGACTCCAGCGACACCAAGGCCGGGCCCGACTATGTGAGCAAGTACCGCGAGTTCAAATACCAGGAAACGCTGTTTGAACTCTTCGCCCGGCAGTACGAGCTGGCGCGTGTCGACGAGAGCCGTGAAGGCGCGTTGATCCAGGTGGTGGATGCGGCCTTGCCGGCTGAGCGCAAGAGTCGGCCGCAGCGCCTCATCTTTGCTGTGGCCGTGGCCGCCGTGGTGGCCTTCATGTTGGCCGTGTTTGTCACCTGCCGCCACTTCTGGCGCGCGGCCAAGGCGCGGCCCGAAAACGCGCACCGCGTGGCCAACCTGCGTGCCGCGCTGGGGCGCCGGTGAGACGCCCTGTGTCAACCGCAGCGCCGCGGGCCGAGCGCCGGGCCGCTCCCAAGCCGGCCCACGCCAGCCGCGAGACGCGGCTGGCACTCCGGCCGTCCATGCTCGCGCAGGCGAGCATGGAGCTGCGGCCTACGTTCCCCTTGGGGGATCGGCTGACGTACTCGTCGGGCGAGGGGCACCCATGAACCTGTCGGGCAAGAAAATCCTGGTCACCGGGGCCGACGGCTTCATCGGCTCGCACCTGGTGGAACACCTGGTGGCGCTGGGCGCCAACGTGCGCGCCTTCGTCTACTACAACAGCTTCAATTCCTGGGGTTGGCTGGATCAAAGCCCGGCCCATATCCAGCGCGAGCTGGATGTCTTTGCCGGCGACATCCGCGACCCGCACGGCGTGCGCACCGCCATGACCGGCTGCGACGTGGTGCTGCACCTGGCCGCGCTGATCGGCATACCGTACTCGTACCACTCGCCGCAAACCTACGTCGACACCAACATCAGCGGCACGCTCAATGTCGTGCAAGCGGCGCGCGACCTGGGCGTGCAGCGCGTGGTGCACACCTCCACCAGCGAGGTCTATGGCACGGCGCGCTTCGTGCCCATCACCGAAGCGCACCCGCTGCAGGGCCAGTCGCCGTATTCGGCCAGCAAGATCGGCGCCGATCAAATCGCGCTGAGCTACCACCTTTCGTTCGACACGCCGGTGGCCGTGATGCGGCCGTTCAACACCTACGGCCCGCGGCAGTCGGCGCGCGCCGTCATTCCCACCATCATCACGCAGATCGCCGCGGGTGCGCAGCAGATCAAGCTCGGTGCCGTGCACCCCACGCGCGACTTCAACTTCGTGCGCGACACGGTGCGCGGCTTCGTGGCCGTGGCGCAAAGCGATGCGGCCGTTGGGCAGGTGGTCAACATCGGCAGCAACTTCGAAGTCAGCGTGGGCGACACCGCCCGGCTTGTTGCCACGCTCATGAAGCGCGAGGTCGAATTCGTCAGTGACGACGCCCGCCTGCGCCCTGCCGGCAGCGAAGTCGAGCGGCTGTGGGCCGACAACACCCTGGCGCGTGAACTGCTGGGCTGGGCGCCGGAATACGCCGGCCTGGAAGGCCTGCGCCGCGGCCTGGTTGAAACCATCGACTGGTTCACCGAGCCGGGCAACCTGCGCGGCTACAAGGCCGACCGTTACAACGTTTGAAACTATTCATGAACGGCATCGTTGAAACGCCCCCGGTAGCGAACCTCATCGCAGGCACGCTGAGTGCCGTGCGGCAGGTGCTGGGCGCGGCGCAAGGCACGATCGCCCTGCATGAGCCCGAATTCGCCGGCAACGAATGGGCCTACGTCAAGGAATGCATCGACACGGGTTGGGTGTCATCAGTCGGCGCGTTCGTCGACCGCTTTGAACGCGACCTGGCGGCCACCACCGGCGCCGCGCATGCCGTGGCCACGGCCAATGGCACGGCGGCATTGCACATGTGCCTGCTGCTCGCCGGCGTGCAGCCGGGTGACGAAGTCTTGATGCCGGCGCTGACCTTTATTGCCACGGCCAATGCGGCGTCCTACTGCGGCGCCGCGCCGCACTTCGTCGATTCGGAAGCCACCTCGCTGGGCGTGTGTGCCAGCAAGCTCGAGGCGCATCTGCGCACGGCCGCCACCTTGCGTGGCGATGCCTGCTTCAACCGCAGCACCGGTGCGCGCATGCGCGCCCTGGTGGTGATGCATGTCTTCGGCCACCCGTGCGAGCTGGATGGGCTGGCTGAACTGGCCCGGCGCTGGCACCTGGTGCTGATTGAGGACGCGGCCGAGTCGCTGGGCTCCAC
>JANMYI010000427.1:0-3418 GCA_031381955.1 Burkholderiales bacterium | reverse complement strand
GAGATCTTGCGCCCCATCACCCAGTGGGGGTGGGCGCAGGCTTCATGGGGCGTGACGCTGGCCAGCGACGCCGGCGTGCGATTGCGAAACGGCCCGCCGGATGCTGTCAACACGATGTGCTCGATGCGTTCGTGCCAGGTGCTGCGATCAGCGGGCAGACACTGGAAGATGGCGGAGTGTTCGCTGTCGATGGGCAGCAGCAACGCACCACCGGACTTGACCGCGCGCATGAACACGGCGCCGCCCAGCACCAAAGCTTCCTTGTTGGCCAGCAGCAGGCGCTTGCCGCTGCGCGCCGCGGCCATGCACGGCGCCAGGCCGGCAGCGCCGACGATGGCAGCCATCACCGTATCGACCTCGCTGCTGGCGGCCAGATCGCACAGCGCTTGCGCGCCGGCCAGCACCTCGGTGGCCACGCCGGCTTCGCGCAAGGCGCGCGCCAGGCGCGCAGCTTGCTCCGGGCGCGGCAGCACGGCCACGCGCGGCTTGAAGCGCAGGCATTGTTCGAGCAACTCGGTCTCGCGCTGAAAGGCGCTCAAGCCGATCAACTCAAAGCGCTCGGGGTGGCGTGCCAGCACATCGAGCGTGCTCGTACCGATCGAGCCCGTGGAGCCCAGGATGGCCAGGCGTTGGCGTTTCACGCTCATGAATTGGCCAAGGCCATGGCGATGGGGAACACCGGCAGCAAAGCGTCAACGCGGTCGAGCACGCCGCCGTGGCCGGGCAGCAGGCCGCTCGAATCCTTGGCGCCCGCAGCGCGCTTGACCAACGATTCGAACAAGTCACCCACCACGCTCATGCCTGCCAGGGCCAGCACGGCGAGCACCATGCCCGCCGTGCCGAAGCGCGCCTGCAAGCGGCCATACAAACTGCTGGCTTCATCGGACTCGACACCCAGCCACACAAACGCCAGCACCAAGACGCCGAGCATGCCGCTGGCCACGCCTTCCCAACTCTTGCCCGGGCTGATGCTGGGCGCCAGCTTGCGCCGCCCAAGGGCGCGCCCGCCGGCGTAGGCGGCAATGTCGGCCACCCAGACCAGGCAGAAGACTGACAAGATGAAGTTCACGCCGCGCGCGCGCGCTTGCGCCAACGCCAGCCAGGCCAGCCACAACAGCACCAGGCCAATGGCCCAGCGCAGGCTTACGCTCAGGCGCGGCCAGGCGGCCACACCGGCACGCAGCACCCAGGCGCCGCCGATCAACCAGGCCAGTGCCGCGCCCCACCACAGCGCAGCGGGAGGCTGCCAGCGCAGGCCCAGCGTCACGCCGCAAGCGCCGGCCAGCGCTGCACCCATGGCCAGGCTCATGCTGCCTTCAGCCTGGTTCAAGCGGCCCCATTCCCAAGCGGCGGCGGCGATCATCACGAGAGTGAGCGCGGCAAAGTACAAGGGGCTGGCCGCCAGCAGGGCCGGCACGAGAAAGGCCATCAAGACAAGCGCGGTCACGATGCGCGTGCGCAACACGATGGTCAACCCACCGCGCTGAACGCGGCCTCGCTCTTCACGGCGCCGAAGCGGCGGTCGCGTTGCGCATAGGCCTGCAAGGCGGCGTCGATGTCGGCAGCGCCGAAGTCGGGCCACAGCCGGTCGGTGAAAAAGAATTCGGCGTAGGCCGACTGCCAGAGCAGGAAGTTGCTGATGCGCATCTCGCCCCCGGTGCGGATGAACAGGTCCGGGTCGGGCACGAAGTTCATGGCCATGGAGCTGGCCAGCTTTTGCTCGGTGAGCTCGGCTGCGGGCACGCCTTCGGCAATGGCCTGGCGGCAGGCCTGCACCACGTCCCAGCGGCCGCCGTAATTGAAGGCCACGCACAGGGTGATGCGGGTGTTGTGCGCGGTGCTCCTTTCGGCCTGCTCCCAGGCGCGGCGCAGCTTGTCGGACACGAGCGAGCGGTCGCCGACGATGCGGATGCGCACGCC
The DNA here is from genome assembly GCA_031381955.1 of Burkholderiales bacterium. Taxonomy (GTDB): domain Bacteria; phylum Pseudomonadota; class Gammaproteobacteria; order Burkholderiales; family Burkholderiaceae_C; genus Rubrivivax. The sequence continues at coordinate 1,498 of JANMYI010000427.1, read as the reverse complement.
ATCGGCGGCCAGCTTGCCCAGGTACTTGGCCACGGCCACCAGCACCAGGTTCATCAGGCCCGACACTTCTTCGTCGGGCCGCTTCCAGTTTTCGGACGAGAACGCGAACACCGTGAGCACTTCAACGCCGCGCTCGGCAAACAGATTGACGGTGCGCACCAGCGCGTCCACGCCATGCTTGTGGCCGTAAAAGCGCGGCATGTAGCGCTTGCGCGCCCAGCGGCCGTTGCCATCCATCACCACGGCCACGTGGCGCGGTACGGCGGGGTTGGGGGTAGTGCTCAAGCCAGGCGGGCGCAGAGGTGGCGATGGCGGGTCAGCGGCGCGCTTGCAGCCAGGCCGTCACACCGCCAGGACTTCGGCTTCCTTGCCATGCACCAGGCGGTCGACTTCCGCCACGACCCGATCGGTGAGCTTTTGCACCTCGTCTTGCGCGCGGCGTTCTTCGTCTTCGGTGACGGCCTTGTCCTTCAGCAGCTTCTTCAAATGCTCGTTGGCATCGCGCCGCAGGTTGCGCACGGCCACCTTGCATTCTTCGCCGGCATGGCGCACCACTTTGGTGAGCTCTTTGCGACGCTCCTCGGTGAGCGCGGGCATGGGCACGCGCAGCAAGTCGCCCATGGAAGCAGGGTTCAGGCCCAGGCTGGACTCGCGGATGGCCTTTTCGATCTTCGCACCCATGCCCTTTTCCCAGGGCTGCACACTGATGGTGCGGGCGTCGAGCAAGGTGACGTTGGCCACCTGGCTGAGCGGCACCATCGAGCCGTAGTACTCGACGTGCACCTGGTCGAGCAGGCCGGGGTGGGCGCGGCCGGTGCGCACTTTCTGCAAATCGCTCTTTAACGATTCGAGTGACTTGGCCATCTTGGTCTCGGCCGTTTGTCTGATCTCGGCAAGGGTCATGGTTTGGGGCTCCTCAAACGTGCACCAGCGTGCCTTCGTCTTCACCCATCACCACGCGCTTCAGGGCGCCGGGCTTGTTGATGCTGAAGACCTTGATCGGCAGTTTCTGGTCACGGCACAGCGCAAAGGCCGTGGCGTCCATCACCGCCAGGTTGCGGCTGATGGCTTCATCGAACGTGATGGTGTTGTAGCGCGTGGCGGTCTTGTCTTTGTTCGGGTCGGCGCTGTACACGCCGTCGACCTTGGTGGCCTGGAGCACGATCTCGGCGCCGATCTCAGCACCACGCAGAGCGGCCGCCGTGTCGGTGGTGAAAAAGGGGTTGCCCGTGCCCGCTGCGAAGACCACGATCTTGCCTTCTTCCAGGTACTGCAAGGCCTTGGGCCGCACATAGGGCTCAACCACCTGTTCGATGGAGATGGCGGACATCACGCGCGCCGTCATGCCTTCCTGGCGCATGGTGTCGGCCAGTGCCAGGGCGTTCATCACCGTGGCCAGCATGCCCATGTAGTCGGCGGTGGCGCGGTCCATGCCGACCGAGCCGCCGGCGACGCCGCGGAAGATGTTGCCGCCGCCGATGACCACCGCCACCTCGAC
>JANMYI010000425.1:0-1914 GCA_031381955.1 Burkholderiales bacterium | reverse complement strand
ACCTGGCGGTGGTGGCGCGCGAGGTCTTGCGCCCGCAGGATACGGTGGCGCGCTACGGCGGTGAGGAGTTTGTGCTGCTGCTGCCCGACACGCCGCTGGAGCGCGGCCTGGACGCCATCAACCGCCTGCGCGGCGAGCTGGGGCAGCGGCCGTTCTTCAACGGCGGCGAACCGGTGGCGATGACCTTCAGCGCCGGTGTGGCGCAGCTGGCGGCGGAGGGAGACGGCATGGCGGCCATCGAACGCGCCGATGCGGCCATGTACCGGGCCAAACAGGCCGGCAAAGACCGCGTGGTCGGCGTCTGATCACGGCGTTTGATAAGCTTGCCGTTTGACTGCGGTGCCCGACTGGGATGTATATGACGGTTCTGATACTGGGTTTGGTGATTTTTCTTGGAGTGCATTCGGTGCGCATGGTCGCCGACGGCTGGCGCACCCGCACCCTGGCGAGCCTGGGAGAAGGCGCCTACAAAGGCTTCTATTCCCTGGCTGCCGTGTTGGGCTTTGGCCTGATCATTTACGGCTTCGGGCTGGCGCGCCAGCAGCCAGTGCAGTTGTGGGCGCCGCCGTTTGCCATGAAACACGTGGCCAGCGCCCTGATGCTGGTCTCGTTTGTGCTGCTGGCAGCGGCCTATGTGCCGGGCAATGCCCTCAAGGCTCGGCTGCACCATCCGATGGTGCTGGCGGTGAAAACCTGGGCTTTGGCGCACTTGTTGACCAACGGCAATCTGGCGCACGGGGTTTTATTTGGCGCGTTTTTGGCGTGGGCCGTGTGGAATTTTGTCGCCTCGCGGCGGCGCGACCGGGCCCAGGGTGTTTTCTACCCGCCAGGCAACGCCAAAGGCACAATAATCACGCTGCTGGCCGGCGTGGCGGCCTGGGTCTTGTTTGCCTTCTGGCTGCACGGCTGGCTGATTGGGGTGCGCCCTCTAGGGTAATGGGGCCTGGGCGGCAACGCCAACTGCGGCGCGCCGGATAATCGGTGTTTTACTGTTCCAGGACTGCCCATGCCCCGTTCCGTGCTTGAAGAATCCCGCATCCACCCGGCCATCCGCGAGAAAGTGGCCAACCACCAGCAAGCGGTTGTCAAAGAGGTGCAAGACGCGGTCGCTGCAAATGCGGTGGTGGTGGTCGGCATGGGCATCAACCCCATGCCCAAAAAAGCGCGCAAGCTGCTGGGTGATGCCGCCGTGCCCTACAAATACCTGGAATACGGCAACTACCTCAACACCTGGCGCAAACGCAATGCGCTGAAGTTGTGGACCGGCTGGCCCACCTTCCCGATGGTGTTTGTCAAGGGATGCCTGGTGGGCGGCGCTGATGACCTGCAAAAGCTGATCACCAGCGGCGAGTTGCAGAAACTGCTGGCCTAAGAGTTTTGGTTAACGCGAATCAATAAATCCCGTCAGCCAGCGTTTTTCAGCTCAGCTTTGGGGTTGGCCGTGTTCATGGCCGCCCGCCTCACCGTGCATGCGCTCATGGTGGCGGCCATGTTTGCCGCCTCGGCCATCCCGGCCCTGCATCAGGGGGCGGCTGTCAAAAGTCTTCTTCTGCTCGGCATTGAGGGCCGCGTAAAAGGTCTTGACGGCGTCGCCGCGTTTGTCCATGCTGGCCTGGCGCTCGGTGCGCAAGGTGCGCATGCGGTCAATGCGCTCGGGCGTGGTGAGCTTCTGCATTTCGGTGCGGATCGCCTGGCGGCGCTGCATCCAGTCAGCCGGCGGCTTCATCGCTTCGGTGAAGGTGGTCCAGGCGGACTCCTGAGCCGGTTCGATTTTGAGGCGGGCTTTCAGGTCGGCGGCGCGCCGTGCCATGTGCTGCTGCATGCGTTCGGGTGACATCGCGCGCTCGCGCTGGTCGTGGCGCATGCCGCGATGCGCTTGCGGCTGGGTGGGTGTGGCGCCGGGTGTGGGTGTGG
>JANMYI010000410.1:0-6433 GCA_031381955.1 Burkholderiales bacterium | reverse complement strand
GATGTCGATCATGGTCGCCACCGGCCGCGCCGCCATGCACGGCGAGTTGTTCCGCGACGCTGCGGCGATCGAGAAGCTGCGCCAGGTCGACACGCTGGTCGTCGACAAGACCGGCACGCTGACCGAAGGCTCTGCGCAAAGCCAACATCCGCGTCGTGATGGCCACCGGCGATGGCCTGACCACGGCACGCGCCGTGGGCCAGCGCCTGGGCATCGACGAAGTGTACGGCGAGGTGAAACCGGCCGACAAGCTCAAGCTGGTGCAGACGCTCCAGGCGCAAGGCCGCATCGTCGCCATGGCGGGCGATGGCATCAACGATGCGCCGGCGTTGGCTCGCGCCGATGTCGGCATCGCCATGGGCACCGGCACCGACGTGGCGATGAAGAGCGCTCAGGTCACCTTGCTCAAAGGCGATCTGCGCGGCATTGCGACCGCACGCGCACTGTCGGTGGCGACGGTGGTCAACATGAAGCAGAACCTGGCCTTCGCCTTCGTCTACAACGCCCTGGGCATGTTGGCCGCCGGGCTGCTTTACCCGTTTACCGGCTGGCTGCTGTCGCCGATGATCGCCGCGCTGGCGATGAGCCTGTGCTCGGCGTCGGTGATCGGCAATGCGTTGCGGCTGCGCGGCGCGGCCATCGACGAAACCTGATCGGCCTGGCAGCGGGCCACGCCCGGGCTGGCCTCAGGGCTTGACGCGCCACACCCGCAGCACCGGCGCGGCGCGGCGCAGGCGTTTGAGCACCTCGGCCAGGTGCAGACGGTCGCGCACGCTGATGATGAGCTTCAACTCGGCGCTGTCGGCGGCGCGTTCCTCGCCCATGTCGATGTGGGTGATGTCGGCCTCGGCCGCGCTCACCGCCGAGGCCACCACGGCCAGCGCGCCCTTGGAGTTGCTGAGCTGCGCCACGACGCAGGTCTCGAAACTGCGCGCCGGCTGTTCGGCCCATTCCACCTGCATCCAGCGCTGGCTGTCGCGTTCAAACAGGCGCCGGCCGACACGGCATTCGGTGGTGTGCACCAGCAGCCCTTCGCCGCGACCCAGGTAGCCGGCGATGGCATCGCCCGGTATCGGCCGGCAGCACTGCGCCAATTGCACGGCGTTGCCCTCGCTGCCGTCGATGCTGACCACGCCTTGCGTGCCGGCGGCGTCGTCTTGCGCATAGCGACCCAGGGTGAGCGTCACCGCGTCGGGCCGGGCGCCGCGTTCGGCCATGATCTGCGCCAGGCGCTTGGCCACGATGCCGCCGATCTTGCGGCCCAGGGCCACGTCCACCAACAACTCGGCGCGACCGCGGTTGCCGCTCCAGCGCGTGAGCTGCTGCCACACCGCCGCGGCCTCGGCATCGGCCGGGTCGGCGCTGGGCAGGTTCAGGCCTTCAGCGCGCAACGCCTGGGCCAGGAGTTTTTCGCCCAGTGAGTGCGATTCCTCATGCTCCATGGTCTTGAGGAAGTGGCGGATCTTGGAGCGCGCGCGCCCGCTGCGCACCATGCCCAGCCAGGCCGGGTCGGGCTTGGCGCCGGGCGCGGTGATGACTTCCACCACGTCACCATTGCGCAGCTCGGTGCGCAGCGCCACCGGCTCGCCGTTGACCTTGGCCGCCACGAGATGGTCGCCCACGTCGGAGTGAATGGTGTAGGCAAAGTCCACCGGCGTGGCCCCGCGCGGCAGGGCCAGGATCTTGCTGCGCGGCGTGAAGACATAGATGGCGTCGGGGAACAGGTCGATCTTCACGTGTTCCAGGAATTCGGCCGAGTCGTTGGTCTCGTCTTGAATGTCCAGCAGCGACTGCAACCACATCGCCCCCAGGCGCTGCGCTTCATCAGCCGGGTTGCTGCCCTTGTCGCCGGCCTTGTACAGCCAGTGCGCGGCGATGCCGCTTTCGGCCACGGCATGCATGGCCTCGGTGCGGATCTGGAATTCCACCGCCGAACCCACCGGGCTGACCAGCGTGGTGTGCAGCGACTGGTAGCCGTTGCCCTTGGGAATGGCAATGAAGTCTTTGAAGCGCCCGGGCACCGGTTTGTAGAGCTGGTGCAGCACGCCCAGCGCGAGATAACACTCGCCTTGAGTGGGCACCACCAGGCGAAAGCCGAACACATCGCTCACCTGCGCAAAGCCGGCGTGCTTGTCGCGCATCTTGGTGTAGATGGAGTACGCGGTCTTTTCACGGCCGGTGACCTTGACCTTGATCTTGGCCGTGGCAAACGCGCGCTCCACATCGCCCTGCACGCGCTTGACCACGTCGCGCCGGTGGCCCAGCGAGCGCTGCACCGCCTTGGCCAGTGCGGCCTGGCGCCACGGGTACAGGTGCTGGAACGAAAGCTCTTGTAGCTCGCGAAAGGTCTGGTTCAGGCCCAGGCGGTGGGCAATCGGCGCGTAGATGTCCAGCGTCTCGCGGGCAATGCGCTGGCGCTTGTCGGGCTGCACCGCGTCCATGGTGCGCATGTTGTGCAGCCGGTCAGCCAGCTTGACCAGGATGATGCGCACATCGCGCGCCATGGCCAGCAGCATCTTGCGAAACGATTCGGCCTGGCCTTCCTCGCGGGTTTCGAATTGCAGCTTGTCGAGCTTGGTCAGGCCGTCGACCATCTCGGCCGTGGGCGCGCCAAAGCGTTCGATCAACTCCACCTTGGTCACGCCGCAGTCTTCCATCGCGTCGTGCATCAGCGCGGCCATCACGGCTTGGGCGTCGAGCCGCCAATCGGCGCACAAGCCGGCCACGGCAATCGGGTGCGTGATGTAGGGCTGGCCGCTGGCGCGGAACTGGCCCAGGTGGGCTTCGTCGGCAAACTTGTAGGCGTCGCGCACCAGGCGCAAGTCGGCTTTGCCCAGGTAGCTCAGCTTGTCGGTCAGCTCGGCAAAACTGTTGGCCTGCACGCTGGGTTTGGCGCTTGGCGGCGCGCCGCGTTGCAGCAGCGACGCGGGCAACAGTTCGGCAGCCAGAGAACGTAGACCCATGCGGCTAATTTAGCGGCTTTTGCATACCCGGCTTTCGCGCTGGCGCAAACAACAAAGGCGCCCGTGGGCGCCTTTTGCGGGGTTGGCTTGCGCCAAGGTCAGAGCGGCACCTTGCGCAACATTTCAATGCCCACTTCGCCGGCGGCGATTTCGCGCAGGGCGGTGACGCCGGGCTTGTTCTTGGTTTCGATCTTGGCCGCGTGGCCCTGGCTGAGCATGCGCGCGCGGTAGGTGGCAGCCAGCACGAGCTGGAAGCGGTTGGGGATCTTGCTCAAGCAGTCTTCAACGGTGATGCGGGCCATGTGTGTGCGTCCCTTGTGGGGTGCCTGTGCAGTGAAGGGTTTCAGATCAAACCCAGCGCGCCGAACACCTGGGCCTTGTTGCGCAGTTGCGCCGCATATTTGAGGCGCTGCGAGTGGACGACGGTTTTCAAGTCAAAAAGCGCCGTCTCGAACAAGGCGTTGATGATAACAAAGTCGAAGTGCCGGGCCTGGGCCACCTCTTCACGTGCATTCGCCAGGCGTTGTTCGATCACGGCCGGGCCGTCTTCGCCGCGGCGCTGCAGGCGCTGTTGAAGCTCCTGCCAACTCGGCGGCAGGATAAAGATCAGCACTGCGCTGGGGAACAGCTTGCGAATTTGCAGCGCGCCTTGCCAGTCGATTTCCAGCACCATGTCGGTGCCCGCGGCCAGTGGCTCGGCAATGGCTTGCTGGGAAGTGCCGTACAGGTGGCCATGCACCTGCGCCCATTCAACAAAGTCGCCTTGCTGCACCTTGGCCTGAAAGGCAGGCCCGTCGATGAAGTGGTATTCGCGCCCGTCTTGCTCCTGCCCGCGCGGCGCGCGCGTGGTGTGCGAGACCGACACGGCCAGGTGCGAATCGAGTTCCAGCAAGGCGTTCACCAGGCTGGACTTGCCCGCCCCGCTTGGGGCGGCGACGACGTACAGGTTGCCGGGAGCGTGCATCGTTTGGCCTTGGGCGCTGGGGATGCGGCGGCAGTCTAACAGCGGCCTTGGTGGCCGCCAGCGCGGCGGCGGGCCATGTGGGCTGCGACAGAATGAGGCCGCCTCGTCGCCAACGCTTCGCGTTCCAGCCCTCGCATGACCACTCACACCGCCCCACCGGCAGCCGCCGCGCCCACCGATTGGCTGGGCCTGGCCGGCAGCGTGTGCGTGGTCAGCGGCGCGGGCAGCGGCATCGGCGCGGCCGTGGCGCAGGGCTTGGCCGCGGTGGGCGCGCGGGTGGCGCTGCTCGACGTGAACCTGGCCGCGGCCGAGCAACAAGCCGCCGCCTTGCGCGCACAAGGCCTGCACGCCTTGGCCGTGGCCTGCAACATCGCTGATGAGGCCGCCCTGCAGGCTGCCGCCGCGCAGGTGCGCAGCGAACTCGGCCCGTGCCAGGTGCTGGTCAACAACGCCGGCATGCTGCGCGCCGGTGCACTGGGCACGGTGTCGCTGGACGGCTGGAACGCCGTGCTCGCCGTCAACCTCACCGGCTACCTGATTTGCGCACGCGAATTCGGCCGCGACATGCTGGCCGCCGGGGGCGGCAGCATCGTGCACATCGCCTCCATCTCGGGCCAGCACCCGCAAACCCGCAGCGGCGCCTACAGCGCCAGCAAGGCCGGCGTGCTGTTGCTGTTCAAACAGCTCGCGGCGGAGTGGGGCCCGCAGGGTGTGCGCAGCAATGCCATTTGCCCAGGCATGATCCGCACGGCGCTGTCGGCCAAGTTCTTTGAGGAGCCCGGCTTCGAGGCCAGGCGAGCCGCCGTCACCGCCAACCGGCGCGTGGGCGAGCCGGTGGACATTGCCAACCCGGCGGTCTTCTTGGCCAGCCCGCGCTCGGCTTATCTCAATGGTGCTGAACTGGTGGTCGACGGTGGCTTGAGCTGCATGTTGATGGACATGGTGCCGCGGCCGGGCTTCAACCAACCCGGCTCACCCTGAACAAGACCCTTTCGATGGCTGCGGAACAAACGGTGGACTTGATCGTGGTGGGCTCGGGCGCCGCGGGCCTCACCGCCGCCATCGTGGCGCGCAAGCGTGGGCTGGAGGTGCTGGTGCTGGAAAAGGAGCCGGGCTTAGGCGGCACCACGGCACTGTCGGGCGGCGTGTTGTGGGTGCCGCTCAACCTGCACGGCCGCAAGCAGAACCCGGCTGACACGCGCGAGGCCGTGCGCACCTACATGATGGGCGAGACCGGCGCGTTCCATGACGACGCGGTGGTGAGTGCCTTCATGGAGTTCGGGCCGAGATGGTTGAATTCTTTGAGCGCGAGACTGCGATGCAGTTCGTGCCCACGCTCTACCCTGACTACCACCTCGACAAGCCCGGTGGCGCAGCAGTTGGCCGCTCGATCCTGGCCGCGCCGTTCGACATCCGCGCCCTGGGCGCCGACATGGCGCGGCTGAAGCCGCCGCTGAAAACCATCACCTTCATCGGCATGATGTTCAATTCATCCAACGCCGATTTGAAGCATTTCTTTCGCGCCACCAAATCGTTCACCTCATTCCTGTATGAGGCGCGCCGCCTGGTCACGCACGCGGTGGAGCTGTTGCGCTACGGCCGCGGTGTCATGGTCACCAGCGGCAACGCGCAGGCCGCGTGGCTGGCCAAATCGGCGCTGGATTTGGGTGTGCCCATCCTCACCGCCACGCCGGCGCTTGAGTTGCTGAAAGATGCCGGCCGCGTGGTGGGTGTGCGCGCCCGCGGCGCGGCCGGCGAGCGCCGCATCCACGCGCGCCACGGCATCGTGCTGGCCTGCGGCGGCTTTCCGCACGATGCCGCGAACCTGGCCCGGGCCTACCCGCACGTGGCACGCGGCGGCAAGCACCTTTCGCCCACGCCCGAAAGCAACACGGGTGACGGCGTGCGCATGGCGCAAGCCGCTGGCGGCTGGTTCGCGCCGCGCTTCGGCGACGCCGCAGCCTGGATGCCTGTGTCGCGTGTGCCCTATGGCGGCGGCGAGGTCGGCGTCTTTCCGCATCTTCTGGATCGTTATAAACCCGGCGTCATCGGCGTGCTGGCCAACGGCCAACGCTTCACCAACGAATCGAATTCGTACCACGACGTCGGCGCGGCCCTGGTGCGCGCCTGCGCCGGGCAACCCGAGACGGCGATGTGGCTGGTGTGTGACAAGACCGCGCTGGCCAAATACGGGCTGGGCTACGTGAAGCCTGCGCCCGTGCCGCTGGGCGGCCACCTGCGCAGCGGCTATTTGGCCAGGGGCAACACCTTGGCCGAGCTTGCAGAAAACATCGGCGTTGATGCGCCGGGCCTTGAGCAAACCGTGCGCGAATTCAATCTCGGCGCGGCCAGCGGTGAAGACCCCGCCTTCGGCCGCGGCAGCACCGCCTTCAACCGCTACCTGGCTGACCCCGAGCAGCAACCCAACCCCTGCGTGGCGCCGCTGCTGGCCGCACCGTTTTATGCCGTGAAGCTGGTGATGGGCGACCTGGGCACCTTCGACGGC
>JANMYI010000394.1:0-1533 GCA_031381955.1 Burkholderiales bacterium | reverse complement strand
CCATCAAGAAGGCCTTCGCGGCGCGGCGCGACAGTGACATCTGGGACATGCCCTACCTGCCGATCGACCCGAAAGACCTGGGCCGCAGTTACGACGCGGTGATCCGCGTCAACAGCCAGTCGGGCAAGGGCGGCATCAGCTATTTGTTGGAGACTGAGTACGGGCTCGAATTGCCGCGCCGCTTGCAGATCGAGTTCAGCGCTGCGGTGCAGGCGGTGATGGATCTGGATGGCCGCGAGTTGAATGCGGCTGACATCTGGGGCATCTTCGAACGCGAGTACGGCCTGGCCCAACCGGCCCAGGTGAGCCACACCGTCATCACCGATCTGACCGAAGGTCAGGTGCAGGTGCAGGCCCGCGTGCACAGTGCCGGCCAGGCGTTCAACATAGACGGCACCGGCAACGGCCCGGTGGCGGCCTTCGTTGCTGGCCTGGCCCAGACCTGTGGTGCTGCGGTGCGTGTGCTCGACTACCACGAACATGCCATCGGCTCGGGCGCGCAGGCGCGTGCGGCGGCTTACCTGGAACTGCGCGTCGCCGATGGCCGCACGCTGTTCGGCGTGGGCATCGATGCCAACATCGTCACCGCCTCGCTGCAAGCCGTGCTGTCCGGCCTGCAACGTGCGCAAGTGCCCTTGCAGGCGCAAGCGCAGGCGTTGCAGGCCTGAACTCGAACCCACCAAGGAACCCGCGCATGACCGACCAACTCATCATCTTCGACACCACCTTGCGCGACGGTGAGCAGTCGCCCGGCGCTTCAATGACGCGCGACGAGAAGTTGCGCATCGCGCGCCAGCTCGAACGGCTGAAGGTGGATGTCATCGAAGCGGGTTTTGCGGCGTCGAGCAACGGCGACTTCGAGGCGGTGCGCAGCATTGCCAACCATGTGCGCGAATCGATCATCTGCTCGCTGGCGCGCGCCAACGACCGCGACATTTCACGCGCAGCCGAAGCGCTGGCCGGTGCGGCGCGCGCGCGCATCCACACCTTCATAGCCACCAGCGACCTGCACATGGACAAGAAGCTGCGCATGACACGCGAACAGGTGCTGGAGCAGGCCCGGCAATCGGTACGCTTTGCGCGCAACCTGTGCGCCGACGTGGAGTTCTCGCCCGAAGACGGCTACCGCTCCGACCCTGACTTTCTGTGCCGCGTGCTCGAAGCCGCCATTGCCGAGGGCGCCACCACGCTGAACATCCCCGACACCGTGGGCTACGCCGTGCCGGAGCTGTATGGCCAGTTCATCCGCAACCTGCGCGAGCGCATTCCCAATTCAGACAAGGCCGTCTGGTCGGTGCATTGCCACAACGATCTGGGCATGGCGGTGGCGAACTCACTTGCCGGGGTGATGATCGGCGGCGCGCGCCAGGTGGAGTGCACCATCAACGGCCTGGGTGAGCGGGCGGGCAACTGTTCGCTCGAAGAAGTGGTGATGGCCGTCAAGACCCGGCGCGACTATTACGGCCTGAACGTGAACATCGACGCCACGCAGATCGTGGCGGCCTCGCGCATGGTCAGCCAGACCACCGGCTT
>JANMYI010000377.1:0-2662 GCA_031381955.1 Burkholderiales bacterium | reverse complement strand
TCCTGGCTCGGCGGCGCCATGGCGCTCACGGCGCTCAAGCCAGCGACTCGGCCGGCAACTGCTCCGGCGGCAGCGCGCAGGTCATCACCGCCACCGTGTCGCTCATGCTGATCTTCTTGGGGTTGAGCACGGTGCCGCGCTTGCCCAGCCGCGCCACGTGGATGCGGTCGGCGATCTCGAACACGTGCGGCATGTTGTGCGAGATCAGCACCACCGGCAGGCCCTTGTCGCGCACGCGGCGAATGAGTTCGAGCACCATGTTGCCTTCCTTCACACCCAGCGCCGCGGTGGGCTCGTCGAGGATCACCACATGCTCGGCAAAAGCCGCCGCGCGTGCCACGGCCACGCATTGGCGCTGGCCGCCGGACAGTGTTTCCACCGCCTGCGTCATCGAACGGATGCCCACCTTCAGGTCTTGCATGCGCGCCACGCTCACCTCCAGCATCTTCTTTTTGTCGAGCATGCGCAGCACGCTGCCGGCCCAACCTGCGCGGCGCAGCTCGCGCCCCAGGAAGAGGTTTTCGGCAATCGTCATGGCCGGGGCCACGGCCAGGTCTTGGTAGACCGTTTCGATGCCCATGCGCCGCGCATCCATCGGGCTCTTGAAGTGGATAGGCTGGCCGTCGAGCACGATCTGGCCGGCATCGGGAATGGTGGCGCCCGACAGGCATTTGATGAGCGAGGACTTGCCCGCGCCGTTGTCGCCGATGACGGCCAAGATCTCACCGGCGCGCAGTTCGAAGTCAGAGCCATCAAGCGCAGTGACCTGCCCGTAGCGTTTGATCAGGCCGGTGGCCTGCATGACGATTTGGTGCGTGGTCATTCAACGCCCCCCTTTGCGCGAGAGTTGATCCACCGCCACGGCCAGGATCACCAGGATGCCGGTGATCAACACCTGGTAGACCGACGACACACCCATCAGCGTGAGGCCGTTGCGCAGCACGCCCACCACGATGGCCCCGGCCAGCGAACCCAGCACGATGCCGCGCCCGCCGAACAGGCTGGTGCCACCCAGCACCACGGCGGTGATGGCGTCGAGGTTTTCGGTCTGCCCCGCATTCGGGTCGCCCACGCCGGTGCGCGCCACGGTTAACAGTGCCGCAATGCCGTAGAAGAAGCCCGCCAACACATACACACCCAGCAGCACGCGCTCGGTGGGAATGCCCACCAGGCGCGTGGCTTCTGGGTTGTTGCCCACGGCATAAACGTGGCGGCCCGACGCGGTGTCGCGCAACCAGAACCAGGTGCCCAGGTACAACAGCAACATCAGCACCACGCCATAGGCGATCTGCGTGCCGCCGAGATCAAACGTGTTGCCCAGCCAGGTCATCATCTCGGGCACGTCGTTCACCGTCTGCGCCGACGAATAGAGCTGGGTCACGGCAAACGCGATGTTGAAGGTACCCAGCGTGACGATGAACGGCGGCAGCTTGATGCGCGTGACCAGCAGGCCGTTGGCCAGGCCGAACAGCATGCTCGCGGCGATGCCGCACAGAATGGCCAGCGCCGGCGGCATGCCCAGATCGACCGCGAACTTGGTCATGACGATGCTGCCCAGCGCCATCAACATGCCGCAAGACAAGTCAATGCCGGCGGTGAGGATGATCAGCGTCTGGCCGATGGCGATCACGCCCACCACCATCACCTGCTGCAAGATCAGCGCGAAGTTGGCACCGCTGAAAAAATTCTCGGTCGTGGCACCGAACACGGCACTGGCCACGGCCAGGGCGATGAACGGCCCGAATTGGCTCAAGGGCGGCAGCTTGTCTTTGATAGCGCTCATCGCAACCTCGGCTAAGGTCATGCAGCGGCCCTGCCCGGGGCCGGCGAGCCCGCGGGTAGAGCGCTGTTCAAGCTGAGTAACGGGCGGCGCCGCAGCGGGCGCCGTTCAACAAGAACTTATTTCTTGCCCCAGCACAGGGTGGTGCCGGTCTTCACGTCTTTGCTGTCCACGCCGGCCACGGCCTTGTTGGCGATCAGCGTCACGCCGGTGTCAACGTAGCCGCTGGCCTTCTTGCCGCCCTTGGCGTATTCAACGCCGGCGGCCACACCCATCTCGGCCATCTTCAGCGGGTACTGCTGGCTGGTGGCAGCGATCACGCCCTTGCTCACATCGGCCACGCCGGCACAGCCGCCATCGACCGACACGATGATCACGCCCTTGTCCTTGCCGGCCTTCTTCAGCGCGTTGTAGGCGCCCGCCGCGGCCGGCTCATTGATGGTGTAGACGACGTTGATCGCCGGGTCTTTTTGCAGGCAGTTTTCCATCGCCGTCTGGCCCTTGGCCTGGTTGCCGTCGGTGTCGCCGGCGCACACGGTTTCAGGGGTGGCGCTCAGTTCATTGCTCTTGGCATCGTTCGCCTTCAGGCCAAAGCCGCTCATGAAGCCGTTGTGGCGTTGCGCGCCCACCGGGTGGCCGGGGAACAGGTCGAGCATGGCGATCTTGGCCGGCTTGCCGCCCAGCGCCGCCTTGGCGTATTGGCCGATCAGCACGCCGGCCTTGTAGTTGTCGGTGGCGAACAGCGCGTCAGCACCGTCGAAGGGGCTGTCGAGCGCAATCACTTGCACGCCCTTGGCCTGCGCCTTCTTCACGGCCGGGCCGATGGCGTCGCCGCTGCTGGTGATGAGGATGGTCTTGGCACCAGCGGTGACCATGTTTTCG
>JANMYI010000360.1:0-3614 GCA_031381955.1 Burkholderiales bacterium | reverse complement strand
GCCTGGCTGCGGACTACAAGTTCGACCGCAATCACATGGTGTACACGAGTTACTCAACCGGCACCCATGCCGGCGGCTTCAATACGGGAGTCGTGACGATCGCCGGTGTCAGAACCTTGCTGCCGTTCGCACCCGAAAAAGTCAAAGCCTTCGAAGTCGGGTCAAAGAACACTTTCTTCGACCGGACCTTGACGCTCAACGCGGCCGCTTTCGTCAACGATTACACCGACCTGCAAGCCCAAACGTCAATTCCCAACCCCAACGCGCCGCTGACCAGCGTCATCGCACTGGTCCAGAACATTGGTAAAGACCGGGCCTATGGCTTTGATCTTTCTGCCGTGCTTCGTCCCACAAAGGACTTGCGCATGACGCTGGAGTACAACTGGCTGAGCGCTAAACAACTCGATTACGCCGTCAATACGTTCAATTTTGGTGGCACGGCCGGCTTTTGCGGGATCACGCCAAGCTGCATCGCGTCCACGGGCGAAGCCAACACCGTGCAGGGCACGCCGTTCCCCAATGTGCGCACCGACCCGAACCGGTTCGTTCCCGTGCTCGATGCCAGCGGCACCCAGGTGGTTGTGGGCGGTGTGCCGCAGTACCGCTACGTCATTGCCGGCACCGGCCGCGACGGAACCAAATACACCTCGCGCAAGGCGTTCTCGCCCAAGCAAACATTCCAGATTGGTTTTGCTTACGACGTCAATCTGGGCGGCGCCGGCACGCTGACGCCGGAGGTTCAGACCTACTACAACTCGGGCTACATCCTGACCGACCTCACGCCGGACTATGGCAAGAACGACGCCTACTTCAAGACCGACCTGCGCTTGACTTACCGGACGGCAGATGGGAAGTTCACGCTTCAGGCGTTCGTGAACAACATCGAGGACAAAGCGATCATCACGCGCGCCGTCTACACCAATCACCGGGCCCTGTTGGTGAACTACGCGCCGCCGCGCAGTTACGGTCTGAATGCGGGTTTCCGCTTCTGAGCACAGCGGTGTGGTCCGTGAAGCACTGAACCTGAAGGCGCAACCCCACGGGCACCTGGTGCATCTGCTTCACCCCGCGCCGATGGTGTGGGTGCCGTTGCCGAACTTGCATGCCTGTGCAAGCCTCCGCAGCCCGGTGGAGTTGCAGGCCTGATCACGACGCAACACGGCATCCTCGCGGCGCCCGCCGACTCTCGTCGATCGCGCGGGCACTCGCAGCCAACGCTGGGCTAGCAGTCGCGCAAGCGGGCCAACAGGTCGACGTCCATTTGCAGCATCAAATGCGGCAGGTCGATCAAAACCCAGTTCTCGGTCAGCAGCGTGC
Source organism: Burkholderiales bacterium (assembly GCA_031381955.1). Taxonomy (GTDB): domain Bacteria; phylum Pseudomonadota; class Gammaproteobacteria; order Burkholderiales; family Burkholderiaceae_C; genus Rubrivivax. The sequence goes on along the minus strand of JANMYI010000360.1, from coordinate 2,297 downwards.
CGTCGTTGCGCCACCAGTCCATGACGCGCATGTTGATAGGCTTGCCGGTGGCCTTGACGCCCAGGTAGTCGCCGAGGAAAGTGCCACGCACGCTGGGCCAGCCGGTCGAGCCCACATAAGGACCTTCGGCGACACGCGCGCGGTGGCCGCGCGGCAAGTGGTGGGAGCTGCCACGGTCGGGAAAGGCGTGCAGAAACGGCGCTTGATGGTGGCGCTGGAAGCCGCCCACGCCACGCATGCTGCCAATGCCACCGGGCCCATACCACATCATGTTCGGGTGCCAGTAGCGCGGCATGTCCATCGAGTCGAGGTTTTTGCCGTCGAAGCGCCACAGACCGGTGAACATCTCCAGCGTCAGCCGCATGCTTTCTGCGCCCAGCGCCGGGTCGGTTGGGCCCAGCAGCAGACCGTCGTGCGGGGCCGGGCCCGGTACCAGCCATTCGAGCCCGCTGCTGGGCGGCAGGATGCGGCGCCCGACCTGGCGCGCCAGATCGACGATGTCCAGCAACACACGCGCTTCGGTGATCCGGCCAACGCCGTCGGGGCCCTTTTGCCAGCGGTAGAACTCGCCGAAGCGCAAGGCCGCCGGCTCATCCGTGGCTGGAATGCCCAGCCACGCTTGCATGAAGGTGCCCAGATAGTGGCCGGTGGTCGTGGCCCACCAGCCCTCACCGCGCAACTCGGGCGGTGCGTGGCCCACCACGCCTGGCGGCGGGCTGATCCATTCGCCGCCGAAGAACAGGTCGGTGCGGCGCTCGAGGTCTGGAAACGCCGCCTGCAGCGGGGCGTAGAACTGCTCAGCCACTGCCGCCGGGCCGACCAGCTCGTTTAACGGATGCGACACAAACCAGGACGCATCGGGCGCCAGTTGTTCGCGCAGCGCCGCAGCCGCGTCAGGGCCCGGCAGGCGCTGCAACAGCCGCCAGACATCGGTCTTCATTTGTGCCAGCGTGGGATCGGATTTGCTCGTCATCGCTCGGGGTCCGGTTGCAGGTTGTGGATTGCGGATTGCGGATTGCGGGCGCACTGCTGGTGCATCCGCTTCGCGCGGCCGTTTGTCGATGCAAAGCCACACGGCAATGCGGCTTAGGGTTTCCCGCGAGGCGATTCTGCGTGAATTTGCATACGCTTGCAAACTCACAGGCCGAGCGCCACGCCTTCCTCCCCTCTACCCCACTCTGCGCTGCGGCGCTTGGAGAACCACGATGACGTATGCCTCCCGTTTGATGGCCACCCCGCTGTCCCGCGCCGTGGCTCTGGCCCTTGGTGTCTGGGGCGTGGTGGATGCTGGTGCGGCGTTAGCACAGGTTGCCCCGACCGCTGCTGCGGCCAACTCGGGCGAGTTGACCACCGTCACCGTCACCGCCACCCGCCGCATCGAAGACCAGCAGAAGGTCAGCACGTCCGTCACTGCCTTGTCGGCCGAGAAGCTGGCGGAACGCAACATCTACGACATCGGCCAGATGGAGGGCTTGAGCCCGGGTTTCACCTTCGGCCGTTCGGGTTCAGACGCACGCCCCGCCATGCGTGGTGTGCGCACCGAGGCCGTGCAGCAAAACGCCGACACCACCATCGGCTTCTTCATCGACGGCATCTACAAGAGCCGCGCCAGCCAGGCCCTGGCCAGCTTTGTCGACCTGGAACGCGTTGAGGTGCAGCGCGGCCCGCAAGGCACGCTGTTTGGCCGCAACACCTTTGGCGGCAACATCGTGCTGACCACCGCTCGGCCCGAACTGCGCACCACCAGCGCCGAAGGCAGCGTGCTGTTGGGCAGCTTCAATCGCACGCGCGTAGAAGCCGTCGGCAACATCCCCGTGGCACCCACCGTGGCGATCCGCCTGGCCGGCGCGATGGACAAGTCCGACGGCTACGTGAAGAACGATTTCAATGCCGCTGCCGACCTGTTCGACCAGGACCTGCGCTACTTCCGGGGCTCGGTGCGCTTCAAGCCCGACAACCGCTTTGACGCCTTCATCAAGGTGGACAGCACCGAACAACGCGGCAACGGCGCGGGTGGCTTCAGCTACTTCCAGACGGGCACCTACCTCAACGGCACCTGCCGGCCGCTGCTGAACAGCACCTTCTATGCGTTGAACGGCCGTGGCGGCCTGACCGACGGCTTGCCGGATTGCACCCGCACCCTGGGCATCCCGGGTGGCGCCGGCGTGGGCACCACGGCCGACGTGGGCCGGCCCATCTACAGCTCGAGCAACCCCTGGCGTGTTGAAAACGACTACCAGTCGCAACTGAATCTGTCGGACAAGAGCGTGACCGCCGATGTCTCCTACCGCTTCGAC
>JANMYI010000448.1:0-10652 GCA_031381955.1 Burkholderiales bacterium | reverse complement strand
GCGTCCCACAGCGCGCGCCACCAGCGGCTCATGCTGAAGCGGCCGGTGGATTTTTCATAGCCGCGCAGCCGGTTGATGACGGCGTTGGTGAGCATCACCGATAGCAGCACCAGCACACCGGGCACGAACGCGGCCACGAACAGCGTGGAACTCGACACACCGAGCACCAGGCCGATGATGATGTAGGCGATGGAAGGCGGAATCAGGATGCCGGTGCAGGCACCCGAGGCCACCAGCGCGCAGGCATAAGGCATGGGGTAGCCCTTCTCAACCAGGCGCGCCATGGTCAAGCGGCCCACGGCGGCGGCGTCGGCGGCGTCGCTGCCCGAGATGCACGCGAACAGGCCGCAGCCCATCACGGTGGAAGTGCCAAAGCCCGAGCGCAACGAGCCAAAACTGGCCTCGGCAAAGTTCAGCAGCTTTTCGCCCAGGCCGGTGCGCACCATGGCGTCGCCGGTGAGCACGAACAGCGGAATCGCAATCAACGCGAACGAGTCAACGCCTTCGAACAGCGCCTCGCCAATCAAGGTAAGCGGTAGCGCCTGCGTGCTGGCCAGCATGGCGAAGGTGCCCAGGCCCATGGCGACCCAGAACGGCACGCCGATGATCAACAACAGCACCAGGCCGCAGATGGAAAGCGCAACGGGGTTCATGCAGCAATCACTCTTCGAACATCGCCTTGCCGGCGTACACTGGGCGGCCGGCGGCCAGGTCGCGCAGGTCGCGCACGATGCCCTGCACGCTGCGCACAATGACCAGCGTGAAGCCGATGGGTACCGCGGCCTCGAACCACACCTTGTTGATGCGCAACACCGGCGTGGTGCCGCCGAACTGCAACAACTGGCGCACGGTGTGCAGGCTCCAGTACAGCGCGATCAAGGCAAAGGCGATGGTGGCCAGCTCGGCCACGATGAACAGCGCAGCCTTGGTGCGCGGGCCCACGCGGCCGATCAACACATCAAAGCGAATGTGCGCACGTTCGCGCACCGCATAGGCCGCACCGACCCAGCCCAGGTAGATGAAGGCATAGCGCGCGGCTTCCTCGCCCCAGGCCGAGGAGTAGTTCAAGACGAAACGGCGGATGACTTCCTGAACGATGACGATGCAGCAGAAGCTGTAGAACACCAGCATCGCCCAGCGTTCAGCATCACGGTCCAGCGCTTGAATGAAACGTTTCACTCAATCCACCCGCGGTGGGTCCGGGTGGCCGGTCTTTACAGGCCTCACAACTTGAAGTCGGCCACGGTGATCGGCCCCTTGGTGTTGGCGGCTTTCTTGAACGCATCGAACGCTGCCAGCGAGCCGGCGAACTGCATCTTGAACTCGTCGTATTCCTTGCGCTGCTCGCCGCAGGTGTCGAGCCACTGTTTCATCTCGGCATCGGTCGGGTTGTAGAAGGCACAGCCGCCTTCGCGCAGCAGGCGCATGGATTCGGTGCGCGCCTTCTCAATCTGCGCAAAGGTCTCGGCCTGGGTTTGCTCATTCGCAGCGTCGAAAGCATGGCGCAGGTCTTCAGGTAACTGCTGGTACCACGCGGCGTTGGCCGCGAACATCTGCGCATCGGGCACCGAGCGGATGTAGCTGATGTGCGCCAGCAGGTCGTGAAAGCCGAAGGTGGCGAGTGCGGCGATGGCGGGGTCGAGCCCATCGGCCACACCCTGCTTGATGGCGGTGGGCGTTTCGCCCCAGGGCACCACCGTGGGGTTGGCGCCGGCCAGGCGGTAAAACGTTTGCAGTAACTTGCTGGGTGGCACGCGCATCTTCATGCCCTGCATGTCAGACGGCGTCTTGATGAGCTTGAAGCCCTTGCGCGAGGCAATGGTGCGCGGGTCAACCGTGAAATAGAACAGCGGCTTGTAGCCCTTGGCCATGACCTTGGGCGTGATTTCTTCGTTCCAGGTCTTGCTGGTCACCAGGTTGGCAAAACGCTGGTTGTCGCCGCACCAGTAGGGGATGTTGATCAAATCAACCACCGGCGTGTAGGGTGAGAAGTTCGACAGCGACACCGCGCCGCCATGCACCGTGCCGGCCTGGATTTTTTGTGCCAGCGCCGCGCCGATGCCGAGCTGCCCGCCCGGGTGCAGCTTGGTGTAGATCTGGCCCTTGGAATGCGCCTCGATGTTCTCCTTGTAGCGCGCCTGCAAGATCGGGTAACGGACCACGTCTTCGACCTTGTATTCGGTGGCGAACAGCATCGTCACCTTGGCCGCCTTTTGCTTGCGCTCTTCGTCGGCCGCGGTCTGTGCCAGGGCGCGGTTATTGAATAGGTAGCCGCCGGCCAGCCCCAGCACCGCCGTGGTGGTGCCGAAGCGGCCGGCGGCGTGCAGGAACCGGCGGCGTTGCGTGATGGCTGTGGTGATGGCGCTGGCAGCGGCGCGGGTGGGTTCGCTCATGGTGTGTCCTTGGGGGCGGGCGGGGATAGGCGGGCGTGCTGCGCTTCATCAGCAAACAGCCCGATGGCAAAGGCGGTGACGCTGGCCAGCACCAGCAAGAACTCACCCAACTCGCCCAGCGGGCCGCTGGTGGGGCGGTGCAGCACCTTGAGCACCAGCACATAACCCACGTAGGTCAGTGCCAGCACCGCCGCGGTGCGGTAGGCCCAACGGCGCAAGGTGGTTGCGGTCATGACGTGGTGATGTGGGGCGAGATGGCAGTCGGGGAAGTGGTGGGCTGAACTGGGCCGACACGGTGATGCAAGCGCTTGCAGAATGATCGGCGCAGCCGGCCCGGGCGTCAATCGGGAACGGCCACCTTGCAGTCAGTGCTTTCCCTAGAGAACCACCTTCGCGCCCGGCGCTTCTGCAATACTTGCAAGCGCTTGCAGATATGAGCCACCCCTCTCCACACAACCCCACGCTCGATGACGTGGCGCGTGCCGTCGGCGCCTCCACCGCCACGGTGTCGCGCGCGCTGCACCGGCCCGCTGCCGTGCGCCCGGCGTTACGCGCCAAGGTGCTGGCCGCCGTGGCGCGGCTGGGCTATGTGCCTAACGCCGGCGCACGCGCGATGACGTTGCGCCGCAGCGGCACGGTGGGCGTGGTGGTGCCCACCATCGACAACGCCATCTTCGCGCGCAGCGTGCAGGCCTTTCAGCGCCGCATGGTGGCGGCCGGGCGCTATGTGCTGCTGGCCATCAGCGACTACGACGCTGATCAAGAGCTGGCGCAGGTGGGCAACCTGGTGGCGCGCGGCGTCGATGCCCTGGCGCTCACCGGCATCAGCCAGCGCCCGCTGTTGCTTGAACGCCTGGGCCAGCGCGGCCTGCCGTGGGTGCATTGCGGCAGCTTTCCCGCGCCCGCGGGCAGCGCCTGTGTGGGCTTTCGCAATCGCGCGGCCATGAGCAAGGCGGTGCGCTATTTGCTCGACCTGGGCCACACCCGAGTGGCGATGCTGGCCGGCATCACCACCGACAACGACCGCGCGGCCCAGCGCGTGCAGGGTGTGAAAGACACGCTGGCCGCGGCCGGCCTGAAGCTCAGGCCCGAGGCGCTGGCGCAGGCCGCGTACGAGCTGCAATCCGCCCGCGAAGCCGCCCGCGTGCTGTTGACACAGCAGCCTGCGCCCACGGCGCTGCTGTGCGGCAACGATGTGCTGGCCTATGGCGCGCTGCTCGAAGCGCAGGCCCTGGGCATCGCGGTGCCGGCGCAGTTGTCGGTGGTGGGTTTTGACGACCTGGACATGTCGCGCCACTGGCAACCGGGCCTGACCACCATCCACGTGCCCACCGAACAAATGTGGACGCTGGCTGCCGAGCACCTGATCAATCGCCTGGACGGCCAGGTGTTGGCGCCGCAGCAGGTGGAGATCGAGGTCGAGCTGGTGGTGCGCGGCTCCACCGCGCCGCCGGCCCAACCCAGCCGCCGCGTCCGTGCAAAGCCTCAGAACCGCGTGCTGGCACGCGCCAGGTAGAACCATTCCTGACGCGCCTGCGCCATGGCATTGGGGAACACGATCCAACCGTCATGCGGCGCGCGCACCGCGCTGCCGTCTTGTCGCGTGCCAATCAAGTCGCCGGTTAGCAGGGCATCGAAGCTGCGCCATTCGCGCGCGAAGGCATCGTCGGCATGCGCCTTGTCGATTACCTCGTGCAGGCTCAGCGCTTCGATCTGCGGCACGGCCGGCGCCGCCGGCTCGCCCGTCATCCCCAGGTGCGCCAGGGTGTTGCGGATGGCCTGGTAGCCCACCTGCGCGGCTTGCGTGTCGGCATGCTGGCCGCATTCCAGCGTCAGCGCCCAGCCGCCTTGCGCACGCATGAATTCGGTGGTGCCCACACCGTAGCGCGGGTTCATGTCCAATGTTTCGGCGGCGTTGGCGCGGGCTTGCTCGCGGCGCCTCTGCACGCCAGTGGCATAGGTACTGAGCCAGCCATCCACCGCGCGGCCCACGCCCAAACAGCGCACCAGTGCCTCTTCGCGCTCGGCATGGGCAAAGGGCTCCAACGTGCCGGTGTTGTCAGCCGGGCCGACCATCACAAAGGGTTGACCACCGGATTGAAATGAGTGCAGATCGAGCAGCCCATCGTGTTGCGCCAGCAGCGGGCACAACCAGTTGGCCACCTGGTCTTCGTATTCATGCGGCGTGGCGGTGGGGGCCAGCGCGCGGTTCAGGTTGCGCTGCCCCTGGCGCTGGCCCAGGTGATAGGCCAGCGGGTTGCAGATGGGCACCAGCGTGAGCGCGCCATGCTCGATGCGCAGCGTGCCAGCATCCAGTTCGGCCGCCAGGCGCGTGATGGCCTGCGTGCCGCAGACCTCGTTGCCATGCACGGCGCCGGTGACGATGAGCCGCGGGCCAGGCAGCGCGCTGGCGTAGCGCAGTGATTTGAAAGGGGGCAGCGTGGCGGGCAACGAGGTGGGCAGGTTCATGTGGCGAATCTTAAACAGCCGCGTGGCGCCGCTACAGTCGCAGCGCGTATTGCCATGACCACCGGCCTCACCCTCAACCACGATTCACTGGCCCAGCACCTGCGCGCCAGCGTGCGCGAAGCGTTGGCGGCAGCGCCGGCGTTCGACCCGCCGCCGAGCATCGACCTGGCCGTTGCCGCGTTCCCGCGCAGCGGCGCGCCGGTGTGGGCCAATGTGCTGTTCTCACGCGCCTGGCCGCAGGGCCGCGTGGCCGAGGTGGGGCCGCAGGCCGGCGCGGTGCGCAACGTGATGTTCATGGCTGACCCGCTGGATGCTGCCGGCCGCTCCATCGCCTGGGCGCGCGGCAGCGATTGGACGCAACTGCCGCTGCGCCCCCTGGCCGGCCACGGCGAGCGCTTCATCGCGCCGTACCCGGCTTCGGTGCTCAAGCTGATGGTGGCGCTGGGTGTGGCCTGCCTGGTCGACAGCGGCCGCGCCGCCTGGGCCGCCCCCTGGGCGCATGCGGGCAAGGCGCAGCGCGTCGAACAACTGATGGACGACATGCTCACCCAAAGCAGCAACGAAGCCACCGACGCCCTGGTGGCCTTGCTGCATGCGCGCGGGCTGATCCGCCGTGAAGATAATGTGGAACGTTATAACGAGCTGCACGCCCTGTTCGAGCTGGAAGGCCTGCATACCTTGCGCCTGGCCAACACGTTGGCCAACGGCGGCTGGCGCAATGGCGATGGTGCCGGTGTGGGCCAGATCCAGATGACCGCCTGGGACACGCTGCGCCTGCTGTGGCGAGCGAGCCCTGATCTGCCCGCTGCACCCTGGTGTTTGCCCGCAGCCGCGCCTTGGCTCTCACCCGCCAGCGCGCAGCGCCTGTGGGGCTGGCTGGCCGGGCAGCGGCTGCACGAGGTGTTGTCATCTGAATCGCTGGTGGGCCTGCCCGGCTGGCAGCGCGGCATTCCGGCGCGCTTGCCGCCTGGTGCGAAACAACCGGCCAGGCAACACGCGGCCAGGCAACACGCGGCACCAGCCAGCGCCGATGCACTGTTTGCGCACAAGACCGGCAACACCGAGTCGTACACCGCCTGTGCGGGCCGCGTACGTGGTGATGGCGGTCGCGACTACCTGATCGCCCTGTTCACCACCCTGGGCGCGCGCCATGCGTCGTGCGCAGGCTGCGCCACCGATTGGTGCGTGCCACGCATCGGCGCAGCCGTGGATGCCTGGCTGAAAGCGCGGCTGGAATAGGCGGCGCTCACACACGCAGGAAGATGCGCCTGCGATGCAGCTCGCGTGCCACCAGCCAGTACAGCAGCAGGTTGGCCACGGCAAAAGCAAACGAACCCAGCCGTGGGTCGCCGCCAAGGCCTTCGAACAGTTTGCGGTACAGCCAACCCAAGGGCGAGGTGGTGCTCGCAACGCCGTCGGCGCCCACGCCGCCGAAGCGCAGCAGGCCCAGCAGCCGCGGCACCAGCCCGCTGAGCACGAAGATGAACAGCGCATTCGTGCCGAAGACTTCGAAAAAGCGCACCCACGCGCCGCGCCGGCCCTGCACATCCAGCAGCAGCATCAGGCTGGCCAGCGTCAGCAGGGCCAGTCCGGTGGTGAGCACGACATAGCTGCTGGTCCAGATCTTCTTGTTCAGCGGCATGGCCAGTTGCCACAGGTAGGCCAGCGCCAGCAGGGCGGTGGCCGCCATGAACAAACGCGCCACCAGCTCCACGCTGCTGCCGCCGCGCGCCATGGCCTGGCCCACCAGCACGCCCAGCAAGACCTGCGCCACCGCGGGCAGGGTGCTGGCCAGGCCTTCGGGTTCGAAGGGCACGCCTTCGCCTTGGTAGAGGTGCTTCACGCCAAGCACGGCGCGATCCCAGTGCGTGCCAAAGAAGCCTTCCAGGCTGTAGGGATCGGTGCCTTCAGCCAGGCCCAGGAGAAGTACCCAGTAGAGCAGCAGCAGCGCAACCGTCACCCCGGCCACCACGCTGCTGCGGCCACGTGCCCACCACACGATGAGCGCGGCCGCGCCCCAGCACAGGGCGATGCGTTGCAGCACGCCCAGGATGCGCAGGTGCTCCACGCCGCGCAGCGTCAAACCACCTTGCGCATCCCAGCGCCACAACGACACCGCGTTGACCAGCAGGCCAATCAGGAAGACCAGCGCCGTGCGCCGCACCAGCCTGATCCAGAAGGCCGAAGCCGGCCCCGCCAGCAGCCCCGGCATCACCAGGGCCAGCGCGTTGCCCACGGCGAACAGGAAGAACGGGAACACCAGGTCGGTGGCGGTGCAACCATGCCAGGGGGCATGCGCCAACGGCGGGTACAGGTGGTTCCAGCTACCCGGGTTGTTGACCAGGATCATCAGCGCCACGGCGGCGCCGCGAAAGACATCGAGCGACAGATGGCGCGGCGTCATGGCGGCTCGCCTGGCGCATCGAGCGCCCGGTGCACGCTGCCCTGCGCCGCATCGAGCCGGGCCTGCGCCGTGGCGACATCGACATCGGCTTTCAGCATCACGATGGCTGGCTTCACGCGCCAGCCGCACTGCACCAAAGCCTGGGCCGCTAACGCTTCAGATGAGCCGCTGGCTACTACAGTCAGGCGCAAGGCGCGTGCGCGCAGCTTGGCATTGCTGGCGCGCAGGTCGACCATCAGGTTGCCATAGACCTTTTGCAGCCGCACCATCAACGCGCTTGAAAGCGTATTCAGCGCGATCTTCTGCGCCGTGCCGGCCTTCAGCCGGGTGCTGCCGGAGATCAGCTCGGGGCCGGTGTCGAGCACGACGGCGATCTGCGCGCCTTGCAGCAGCGGCGTGCCGGGGTTGTTGGCCAGGGCGATGGTCAAGGCACCCACTGCGCGCGCTGTGCGCAAGGCGCCCAGGGCATACGGCGTGCTGCCGGAGGCGGCAATGACGATCACCACATCCAGCGCCGTGGGCGCTTGCGCGTGCAGATCGGCCGCGCCTTGTTCAAGATCATCCTCGGCGCCCTCCACCGAAGCGAACATCGCGCCCGAGCCACCGGCCAGCAAGCCGATGGCACGTTCGCGTGGCCATGAGAACGTGGGCGGCAGCTCCACGCTGTCGAGCACGCCCAGGCGCCCGCTGGTGCCCGCGCCCGCATACAGCAGCCGCCCGCCGGCGCGCAGGCGCGGCAGGGCGGCGTCCACCGCGTGGGCCAGTTGCGGCAGGGCGGATTGAACGGCGGCCATGGCCTGGGCCTGGTCGTCAACGAGTGCGCTGACCAGATCGAACGCGCCGTATTGGTCGAGCTGCGGGTGCAGCGGGCTGGGCTGCTCGGTGCCTGGGGGGGAAGGCGGTGGGGCTTGCACGGCTTCAGGATAGCGCCGCCGCCAAGGTGGGCATGCCTGGTTTGAATTGGGGGGTGCGCAGCGCCAGCCGTTCGCGCACACTGCGCGGGGCCGTCACTGGCCGCCTTTCGTCCCTCACCGGGCGAATCCACCCCATTCGGAGACTCGCATGAACACTGCACACATCGCCGCCGGCATTCTCTTGCTTTCAGCACTGGGTTCGACTCACGCCGTTCCGGTGGTGACGTCTGCCAGCGGCAGCAACCCGGCCGGCATTCAAGCCGCGGTTGATGCCTATCGCGCCAGCCTGGGCGCACTGAACCCGAACGTGGCGGGTAGCGTGGGCGCCGGGCGGCGCGAGATCAACTGGGACGGCGTGCCCGATGCGTTCTCCGCACCCAACAACCTGCCGGCCAACTTCTTCAACGTCAACTCACCTCGCGGCGCGGTGTTTGCCACACCGGGCAGCGGCTTCCAGGTCAGCGGCAACGCGGCGGTGGCGCCGGTGCGCTTTGGCAACCTCAATGCCAGCTATCCCGAGGTGTTCCAGACCTTCAGCGCCCAGCGGCTGTTCAGCGCGCTGGGCAGCAACGTCACCGACATCAACTTCTTCGTTCCCGGCTCGGCCGTCGCAGCCACCGTGCGCGGCTTCGGCGCCGTCTTCACCGACGTTGATCTGGGCAACAGCACCTCGATGCAGTTCTTCGATCAAAACAATGCCTTGCTCGACACCCTGTTGGTGCCGACCGGCCCCAACGGCGGGCTGTCTTTCCTGGGTGCGCTGTACGCCGGCCAGAGCATCGGGCGGGTTCGCATCACGTCGGGCAATGCGGCCTTGGGTGGTGTTGAATCCGGCAACGACCTGGTCGTGATGGATGACTTCATCTACGCTGAGCCGATCGCTGTGGCCATCCCCGAGCCCGAAACGGCCGCGCTGCTTCTGGCCGGCCTGGGCATCGTTGGCCTGGCAAGCCGGCGCGCGAAGCGGCGCGAAGCCGCCTGAATTACCACGGCCCGCTGGTGCTGACCAGCGGGCCGTCTTCGCGTCATGGCTGGCTAAAGCGCGCGCTCAGGGCGTCGGGATGTTGGGCACCGTGGGCACATTGATGCCGCCGTGCCCTTGCAGCAGGCCCTGGTGCGCGGGGGCCAGGAACGGGAAGCGGTGCAGGTAATCCTTATCGTTAACCTCCACGCCCCGGGCCAGGCCGGCGGCCGGGTTGCCGGCGACGATCAGGCTGATCAACACGCTGTTCACATTGACCTGGTTGCGATTCGGCGCCGTGCCACCGCCCAGGCGCCGGCCGTTCGGGAACATCGAGTCGATGGCGGCGTCGATCGTGATCACGTCACCGGTGTAGCCATCGGCCACGGGAATCACGGCGGTCGGCCGGCCCAGGTTGATGGCGTTGATGATGTCCAGGCGTGGGCCCTTGAGCACGGCCACGTCGGCGGCAGGCACACCCAGGGCGCGGTAGATGCCCAGCGCATCGGCATTGCGCACCAGTACCGGGTACAGGATGTCGGCGCCGAAATTGGTGACGTCATGCATCGGGCTGGTGTGCAGGTACAGCCCTTGGCGCTGCGTGCCCACGAGGCCGGCATTGAACAGCGGCAAGGCATTGCGGCCTACCTGCACAAATTTGCCTGAGCCACGCAGCCCGGTGATGATGTTGCTCGGGTCCACGGTCTGGGTCTCGTGGCGGGTGATCCTGGAGTGCACGCGCAGCAGGCTGTCTGTCGTATTCATCAGCGGCACGCCGTTGTGCGGAATGCCGTGGGGGAAGAGGTCGCTCATCGGCACTCCCAGCGCGATCGAAAAGACGTTGAAGCCGGTGAACACGTCCTTGCCCGGTGGCCGGCGCGCGCCGGGGATGCCGCCGAGGTCGTCGCGGTTCAGATTGACCAGATCGAAGATGCCTTTTTCATCGAGTTGGTACGGGTCGTCGAACTGGCCGGCGATGACGCGCCCGCCGTTGGCCAGTGGGTGGATAAAGGTGTCGACGAAGGGCTGGTCGTAAAGCCCGATCTCGCGGCTTGCGGGGTTGCCGGAGTCGTAGCCCGCGAAGGGGCCCAGGCCGTAGATGAGCCGATCAGTTTGCGGGCCATGGTTGTTGGGCAGCACCCGCAGCTCGTTGCCCAGAACCGTGGCGTGGCGCTCATCGTCGTCGTGGTGGCCGTGCGATTCAGGGCGCACCAGGCGGCTGACTTTCATGGTCTCGGTGCCGCCCGTCAACTGCCACAGCAGCTCGTTGCCGCCGCCCAGCGGGTCAGATGGGCTGGGTGCGGCTTCGGGCCGCAGTGTGTTCTTGAACTCCACGCGGTAAATCACGCGCGACTTCAAACTCGCGCCCATGCCGATGTGGAATTCATAGCGGTAGCCGTTGCACGCGCGCAAGCCCTGGTTGCCCTGGCCCGGCTCGTGCAGCGGGTTGAAGTTCATGATCAGGTACAGCTTGTCGTGCTGCACGTTCGACACCCAGGCATAGGTGTCGG
>JANMYI010000338.1:0-9134 GCA_031381955.1 Burkholderiales bacterium | reverse complement strand
TGATGCTACTGCGCCAGCGCCGCGCCGCCGCCTGGCGCGCGGCGCAACAGCAAGCCTTGCTGCAGGAAGATCACCATGACACCTAGACAACGCCGCTTCACCCTGGTGCTGCTGGCCGTGGCCAGCGGCGCGGTGGCCGTGGCGTTGGTGCTGAACGCCTTTCGCAGCAACGTCGTCTTCTTCTTCAGCCCCAGCGACGTGGCCGCGCAGCAGGCACCCCAGGCCAAGCTGTTCCGGCTGGGTGGGCTGGTGGAAGTGGGCAGCGTGAAGCGGCAGCAAGACGGCGTGAGCGTGCGCTTCAACGTGACAGACCAGGTGAAGACCGTGGCGGTGGAATACAAAGGCATCCTGCCCGACCTGTTCAAGGAAGGCAAAGGCGTCGTGGCCCAGGGTCGGCTCGAATCCGGCGGCCTGTTTCGCGCGCAAGAAGTGCTGGCCAAGCACGACGAAAACTACATGCCCCCCGAGGCCGCCACCGCGCTGGAGCGCGCAGCGAAGGCACAGCAGCAATCTCAAACCACCTTGAATCAGGCCGCGCCGAAACCATGATCCCCGAACTCGGCCATTTCGCCCTCATCGTGGCGTTGTTCATTGCGCTGGCCCTGGCTGTGCTGCCCATCGTCGGCGCGCAGCGCGGCGTGGCCGCCTGGATGGCCCTGGCGCGGCCGGCGGCACTGGCGCAGTTCGCTTTCGTGGCCGTGGCCTTTGCCTGCCTGATGGCCAGCTTCATGCACAACGACTTCTCGGTGATCAACGTTGCGAATCACTCGAATTCGCGCCTGCCCTTGCCCTACCGCATGGCCGCCACCTGGGGCAGCCATGAAGGCTCGATGCTGCTGTGGGTGTTCATGCTCAGCGGCTGGGCCGCGGCGGTGGCGCTGCTGTCGCGCAACCTGCCGCAAGACCTGGTGGCCCGTGTGCTGGGCGTGATGGGGTTGGTGAGCATCGGCTTCCTGTGCTTCATCTTGTTGACGTCCAACCCCTTCGCGCGGCAATGGCCGGTGGCCGATGGCAAAGACCTGAACCCGCTGCTGCAAGACCCCGGCATGGTCATCCACCCGCCCATGCTCTACATGGGCTATGTGGGCTTTTCGGTGGCCTTTGCCTTTGCCATCGCGGCGCTGCTGGCCGGGCGCTTTGACGCCGCCTGGGCGCGCTGGTCGCGGCCCTGGACGACCGCGGCCTGGGCCTTCCTCACCGTCGGCATTGCCCTGGGCAGTTGGTGGGCATATTACGAACTCGGCTGGGGCGGCTGGTGGTTCTGGGACCCGGTTGAAAACGCCAGCTTCATGCCCTGGCTGGTGGGCACCGCCTTGATTCATTCGCTGGCCGTGGCTGAAAAGCGCGGCGCCTTCAAGGCCTGGACGGTGTTGCTGGCCATTGCCGCGTTCTCGTGCTCGCTGCTCGGCACCTTCTTGGTCCGTTCGGGCGTGCTCACCTCGGTGCATGCCTTTGCCACCGACCCGGCGCGCGGTGTTTTCATCCTGGCCTTCATCTGCATCGTGGTGGGCGGCTCGCTGGCGCTGTACGCCTGGCGCGCCGGCAGCATCGGCATGGGCGGGCGCTTCGACAGGCTGTCGCGCGAATCGCTGCTGCTGGTGAACAACGTGCTGCTCGGCACGGCCTGCGCCGCGGTCATGCTGGGCACGCTGTACCCGCTGGTGATCGACGCGCTGGGCCTGGGCAAACTCTCAGTGGGCACGCCGTACTTCGAAGCCGTGTTCGCCCCGCTGATGGCACCCGTGGTGCTGTTGATGGTGGTGGGCCCGCTGGCCCGCTGGAAGCAGGCCAGTTGGGGCGAACTGGGCGCGCGGCTGAAATGGGCGGCCGCCTTTGCCGCCGTGGTGGCGGTGGCCGGGCCGCTGCTGGCCGGGCGCTTCAGCCTGGGTGTGGCCGCCGGCCTGTTCCTGGCGGCCTGGGTCTTTGCCGGCACGGCCGTGGCGGTGGCGCTGCGCGCGCGTGCCGAGCCGGGTGCAGCGTTCAGCGCACGCATCGCACAGTTAAGGCGCGCGCCGCGCAGCTTCTTCGGCATGGTGCTGGCGCATGCCGGCATCGGCGTGTTCATCGTCGGCGTCACCTTGGTCAAAGGCTACGAGACCGAACTGGATGTGAAGATGAGCATCGGCGACCGTGTCGCCATGGGCGGGCATGAATTCGTGCTGCGCGGCGCGCAGGAATTCGCCGGCCCCAACTACAACGGCTTGCGCGGGCACTTCGAGGTCAACCGCGCCGGCAGCGCGCGCAGCTTCAGCATGTTCCCTGAAAAGCGCATTTACGCGGTGCAGAAAATGCCCATGACCGAGGCCGCCATCGACGCCGGCTTCACGCGCGACCTGTATGTTTCGATCGGCGAGGTGATCGACGCGCAAACCTTCACCGTGCGCCTGTACCACAAGCCGTTTGTCGACTGGATCTGGGGCGGCGCGTTCCTCATGGCCCTGGGCGGTGTGCTGGCGGTGGCCGACCGGCGCTACCGCATCAAGTCGCGCAGCGCGCAGCAAGCGGTCGAGGCGGCCGTGCCGCTGCTGGCTGCGCGGCGGGGGACGGCATGAAGCTCAAGGTCTGGTTGCCGCTGCTGGTTTTTGCCACGCTGGTTGCATTCCTGGCCGTGGGCTTGCGGCTCAAGCCCAGCGAAGTGCCGTCGCCGTTGGTCGGCAAACCGGCGCCGGCCTTTGCCCTGGCCACGCTGCACGACCCGGCCAAACAAGTCAGTGCAGCGGACTTGCACGGCCAGGTCTGGCTGCTCAATGTCTGGGCCTCGTGGTGTGTGGCCTGCCGTGATGAACACCCGTTGTTGGTGGAGCTGGCGGCGCAGAAAGGCGTGCCGATCTACGGCCTGAACTACAAGGACGAATCGGTTGCCGCCGCGAAGTGGCTCAAGGAAATGGGCGACCCTTATGCGGCGTCGTTGATGGACGGCAACGGCCGCGTCGGCCTCGATTGGGGCGTTTACGGCGTGCCTGAAACCTTCGTCATCGACCGCGCCGGCCTGGTGCGCTTCAAGCACATCGGCCCGCTCACGCGCGAAGTCTGGCTGGCCAAGGTGCTGCCCTTGCTCAAGCAGTTGCAAGGCTGAACGGCATGCTGCGCGCTGCGGTGTTGGTGACCTTGGCGCTGGCTCTGGCCCCAGCCCGGGCGGCCGACGCCGTGCCAACGGCGGCCGACCCGGCGCTCGAAGCGCGGGTGCAGGCCATCACCGTTGAGCTGCGTTGCCTGGTGTGCCAGAACCAGACCGTAGCGGAATCCACAGCGCCGTTGGCCATCGACCTGAAAGACCAGGTGCGCGAGCAGTTGCGCGCCGGCAAGAGCGAAGCCGCGATCCTGCAATTCATGACCGAGCGCTATGGCGACTTCGTGCTCTACCGCCCGCCGCTGAAGGCCAGCACGCTGCTGTTGTGGGGCGGGCCGCTGCTGCTCGTGTTGGGCGGGCTGGTGCTGTTGTGGCGAACCTTGAGCCAGCGTGCGCGCGCGCTACAAGTGGCGGCGATGTCGAAGGCCGAGCATGAGCGCGCAGCACGGCTGCTGGAAGGCGATGAGCGGGGCTGAGAGTTGATGTTGAGGCACTTCAATCAAAGCACTCAGCTTGATGACCTGAGCGTGCCGAGGGCGTCGGGCGGCCGGCTTCGCTCGTGTCACCCGCCGGCTTCCCTTCGGGGCGGCGGCTCCTTCTTTACCTCGCTCCGCCGACCACCCAACACCCTCGGCTGGCACCAATGGTGCCGAGGGTAACGTTCGAGAAGAGCTGCTGCCACAGGATCAGGCCGGTGGGGCGTGTTGCGTAGCGAAGTAAAGAAGGAGGAAACAGTTCCGCAGGAATTGTTTCCGGATGATGACATGAGCGAAGCAGCACGCCCTGCCGGCCTGATCCCGCTCAAATGCAGCCGCTCAGATCCAGCGCCTACGAGGCCGGCCTGACCAAGCTCAACTCGCGCAGGCAAGCCAGGCACAGGCAGCCCGAGTAGCGCTGGCGCAAGTCGGCCAACAACGCGGCGCTCAATGCGACCGTGACGCAGGGGCAGGGCGCCGCCGCATCCTTGGCTCCGCAATGAAAGCCGGCACCGCAACGCGGGCAGCGATCTTGCGGCGCAGGGGCGGCGTTCACCGCAAAAACAGGTCGCGGTGCTGCTCGCGCAGCAGGTTCTTCTGCACCTTGCCCATGGCGTTGCGTGGCAGCTCGGCCACCACGAACACCGCCTTGGGTACCTTGAAGTTGGCGATGCCTTGCTTGAGCTGGGCCACCAGTTCGCCGGCTTGCACCGCGGCGCCGGGCTTGGCCACCACCACCGCGACCACCGCCTCGCCGAAATCGGTATGCGGCACGCCGACCACGGCCGACTCGGCCACGCCGGGCAGTTCATTGATCACGCCTTCAATCTCGGCAGGGTAGACGTTGTAGCCGCCGGTGATGATCAAGTCTTTGCTGCGCCCGACGATGCTGACATAGCCCTGTTCATCGACCTTGCCCACGTCACCGGTCTTGAACCAGCCGTCGGCGCTGAATTCCTCGGCGGTTTTTTCGGGCATGCGCCAGTAGCCGGCAAAGACATTGGGGCCGCGCACCTGGATACCGCCCACTTCACCGCTGGGCAGCACGCGGCCATCTGGTGCGCACACCTGCAGGCCAACGCCGGGCAGCGCCAAGCCCACGGTGCCGCGCTGTCGCGCCGCTTCAGGCCGATAGGGGTTGGACGTGAGCATCACGGTTTCGCTCATGCCATAGCGTTCAAGCAGGGTGTGGCCGCTGCGGGCGCAAAAGTCGTCGAAGGTTTCCACCAGCAAGGGCGCCGAGCCGCTGACGAACAGCCGCATGTGGGCGCAGGCTTGCGGCGTGAGCGCAGGCTCGCCGAGCAGGCGCACATACAGCGTGGGCACGCCCATGAACACGGTGGCTTCGTTGAAGCGCGCGATGGTGGCGCGGGCATCGAACCTGGCAAACCAGATCATCTTGCTGCCATTTAGCAGCGCGCCGTGCGAGGCCACGAACAGGCCGTGCACGTGGAAGATGGGCAGGGCGTGGATCAGTACATCGCCAGTCTGCCAGGCCCAAACTTCTTTGAGCGTGCGCGCATTGCTCACCAGGTTGCCATGGCTGAGCATGGCGCCCTTGCTGCGCCCGGTGGTGCCGCTGGTGTAGAGGATGGCGGCCAGGTCAGCGCTGCTGCGTTGGGCCACGGCATGGCGGTCGCTCATCAACGCCGCGCGGTCGAGCAGCGTGCCGGTGCGGTCGTCATTCAGCGTGAAGACGTTTTGCGTGCCGGCCTTGAAGGCGTGCTGCGAGACCCAGCCGAAATGCCTGCCCGCGCACACCACCACCGCCGGCTCGGCATTGCCGATGAAGTACTCGACTTCGCTGGACTGGTAGGCCGTGTTCAATGGCAGGTAGACCAGGCCGGCGCGCAGCACGGCCAGGTAGAGCATCAGCGCTTCAACGCACTTTTCGGTTTGCACCGCCACGCGCGCGCCTGCCGGCAAGTCGAGCGTGGCCAGCAGGTTGGCCAGCATGGCGCTGCCGCGTTCCAGGTCGCCCCAGGTGTAGCGGCCGCCGGCGCCGGGGCCGTCGGCCACGTCCACGGCGGTGGCGCTCAGGTCGGCCGGGAATCCGGCGCGCAGGTGCGCGAACAAGTTGCCGTTGGTCATTGCGAACTCAATCCAGCTTCGCGCCTGAATTCTTCACCACCTCAGCCCAACGTTTGATTTCACTGGCAACGAACTTGCCATAGGCATCGCCATAGAGGTTGGGCGTTTCGGCGCCCAGGCCAGTCCACATCGCCTTCAGCTCGTCGCCGTTCAGCGCCTTGCGCATTTCGGCTTCCATGCGGTCGACGATCTCCTTGGGCGTGCCCTTGGGCGCCCACAGGCCGTACCAGGTGGCAACCTGGTAGCTGGGCAGGCCCGCTTCAGCGGTGGTGGGCGTGTCGGGGAAGCCCGGCGCGCGCTTCGGGCCGGCCACGGCCAGGGCCTTGATGCGCCCGCCCTTGATGTGCGTGGCCGATGAGCCCAGGCCGTCGAACATCATGTCCACCTGCCCGGCGATCAGGTCTTGCAGCGCCGGGCCGGCGCCGCGGTAGGGAATGTGCGTGATGAAGGTCTTGGATTGCAGCTTGAACAGCTCGCCGGCCAGGTGGTGCGAGGTGCCGTTGCCGGCCGAGCCGTAGTTCAGCTTGCCGGGGTTCTTGCGCACGTACTCGAGAAAACCTTTGAGATCACTTACCGGCACGCGCTGCGGGTGCACGACGATGACTTGCGGCACGCTGGAGATCAGCCCCACGGGGATGAAGTCTTTCTCCAGGTCGTAGTCGAGTTTGGGGTACATCGCTGGCGCAATGGCGTGGTGCACCGCGCCCATGAAGAAGGTGTAGCCGTCGGCGGCCGCACGCGCGGCGATGCCGGCCCCCAGGGTGCCGCCGGCGCCGCCGCGGTTGTCGATGATCACCTGGCGGCCCAGGTTCTTGGTCATGATCGTGGTCAGCGGCCGTGCAAAGGCGTCGGTGCCACCGCCGGCGGGGAAGGGCACGACGATGGTCACCGGCTTGGCCGGCCAGGCACCTTGCGCACCTGCCCAGGGCGCCGCGCAGGCCAGCAGCAGGGCGGGCAGGGCGTTGATCAGGGTGCGGCGGGTGGCGGCGGTCAAATTGGGCATGAGGGTGTGTCCGGTTTACAGCAAGGCTTGCACGGCGCGTGAGCGCGCGACTTCGCCTTGCAGGAATTTTTCGTGGCTGGCTTCGATCTTTTCCAGGTCGTACAAGTAGTTCACCATCAGGCCGAAGCTTTGCTTCAGCCCTGCAGGTGCCAGGTTGCCGCCAAGGTTCAGGCGTTCCAGCCGGGCGCCATTGTCGAGGTGGAAACGGGCCACGGGGTCGCCCGCCGGGGTAGGGGAAAGCCGCAGCAGGTAGGCCGACGCCAGGGCGAGCAGGGCACGCTGCGACTGGGCATCGAGTTTGTCCTGTGCACTCAGCAGTTTCAGTTCGCTCAACTCGCCGTTTAACGTCTGGCCCAACCGCAACCGGGCGGCATGCAGCTCGACGATGTCGTGCTTCTTCACCCCGGGCAGCCCTGCGAAATCGGGCTCGCTCAACAGCCAGTTGGCAAAACCCGGCACGGGCGACAAGGTGCAAAACGTGCGCAGGCGCGGAATCTCACGTTGCAATTGTTCGGCCACGCTCTTGATCAGGAAGTTGCCCAGCGACACGCCGCGCAAGCCCGGCTCGCAGTTGCTGATGCTGTAGAAGCAGGCGACGCGGTACTTGTCGCCCAGCAGCGGGGTGCTGGCCTTGTCGATCAAGGGCGCGATGGCCGCGGGCATGTCGGGCAACAGCGCCACTTCAACAAAGATCAGCGGCTCGTCGGGCAACTGCGGGTGGAAGAAGGCGAAGCAGCGGCGGTCGGGCTGCAGGCGGCGGCGCAGGTCATCCCAGCCATCAACCGCATGCACGGCTTCGTGGTGGATGATGCGTTCGAGCAGTGCGGCCGGTGAATTCCAGTCGACCCGCTGCATCCTCAAGAACCCGGGGTTGAACCACGAGGTGAGCAGGTGCAGCAAGTCAGATTCGAGGGCGCGCAATTCCGCGTGTTTTGGCAGCCGCAGCAGCAAGGCGCGGCGCAGGCGCAAGATGGTGGCGGTGCCGCCGGGCACACGGTTCAGCCGGCGCAGCAGTTCCTGGCGCAGCGGCTCGGCGCTGCGCGTCAAGTCGATCAGGTTGGTGGCGCTGCGATCATCGCTGTAGGCCTGGGCACTGCGCAGCACGGCATCGGGGTCGGGGCTCAAGTCCTTGGCCAGGTAGTCGAAGAAGGCGTCGAGCTGCCAGCCGTCGAGTTCATCAATGTGCTCGATGAGGTCGCGGGCAATGACCACGCTGTTGCTGGCGCCCCGTTCCGACAGCAGCCGCTTGCAGCCCAGCACCACCGATCGCAGCAGCTTTTCGCCGCGCTGGCGGGCGCTGGCCTTTCGCAGTTCGTCGAGCATGGGCATCTGGCGCGCCGAAGGCGGCAACGAAGTCTTGATCTGAATTCGATTATGGGTGGTGCCAACCCCGTAGCATTGCGATTGAACTTCACCCGACCTGATCATGAGCAACCCCGCTAACACTGCCATCGATACCACCACCGATACCGCCACCGATCTCTCCTTCGACGTCACCGAAGCCAGCTTCCGCACCGAGGTGCTCGAGCGCTCGATGCAGGTGCCCGTGCTGCTGGACTGCTGGGCGCCGTGGTGCGGCCCGTGCAAGAACCTCAAGCCGGTGCTGGAAAAGCTGGTGCAGGAATACGGCGGGCGCTTTGTGCTGGCCAAGATCAACACCGATGCGGCGCCGCAGGTTTCGGCCGCCTTGCAGATCCGCAGCATTCCGCTGGTGGTGTTGATCTCCGGCGGCCGGCCGGTGGATCAGTTCACCGGTGCCCTGCCCGAAGCGCAGGTGCGCGCCTTCCTCGACAAACACCTGGGTCCACAGGTCAACCCGGCCGACGAACTGCGTGCCCAGGCCGCACAGGCTGAACCCGCCCAGGCCGAGGCGCTGTTGCATGAAGCCTTGAGCATCGACCCCGGCCACACCGAGGCGGCACTTGACCTGGCCACGCTGTGGATCGAGGAAGGTGCCCTGCCCGACGCCAAGGAGTTGCTGCAAGGCATGGCGAGCGAGCAGCACAACGAGCGCCATGCCGCGCTGAGCAAGCGCATCGCCCTGGCCGAGCACCGCCCGCCGGGCGATCCGAAGGCGCTCGACGCGCGCATCCAGGCCAACCCGAAGGACTTCGAGGCCCGCTTTGCGCGCGCCGCGCTGCATGCCAGCGACGCTGAATTCGACGCCGCGTTCGACCAGCTGCTCGAAGTGGTGCTGCGCGACAAGGCCGAATGGCGCGAGAAGGCGCGGCTGCAACTGATTGAATGGTTTGCCCTGTGCACCAACGCTGAAGCCGTGGGCCGCGGCCGGCGCTACCTTGGCATGTACCTGAATTGAACTTGCGCGCCGCAAAGGCGCACGCGGGTGCTGCCGTGACAATGCGCGATGCTGGCCAGTCACCGGCCTACACTTTGTTTTCGCTAATTGGAGTTGCTTTCATGATCCGAATTTCAAGACTGAAGATCGCTCGCCGCGCCGCGCTGGCCCTGGCGGCTGGCGCCATGCTGGTGGCGC
>JANMYI010000317.1:0-10328 GCA_031381955.1 Burkholderiales bacterium | reverse complement strand
CCTACTGCCACTCGGGCTACCTGGCCATCCGCCAGGCCGTGGCCGCCAAGGCCACGCTGACCTACAAGATCCTCTACAACGACGCGGTGGCGATGACCGGCGGCCAGCCGGTGGACGGCGTGATCAGCGTGGACGCCATCGCGCGCCAGGTGGAAAGCGAGGGCGTGGCCAAGGTGGTGGTGCTGAGCGACGACATCGACAAGTACGACGCCATCCGCGGCCGCTTTCCCGCCTACACCACGTTCCACGACCGCGGTGAACTCGATGCCGTGCAGCGCGAGTTGCGCGACACGCCAGGCGTCACCGTGCTCATCTACGAGCAGACCTGCGCCGCCGAGTTGCGCCGCCGGCGCAAGAAGGGCGAAGTCGAGCCGCCGCCAAAACTGCTGTTCATCAACGACGCGGTGTGTGAAGGCTGCGGCGACTGCACCGTGCAGTCGAACTGCGTGGCCGTGCTGCCGCTCGAAACGACGCTGGGGCGCAAGCGCAAGATCGACCAGAGTGCGTGCAACAAGGACTATTCCTGCGCCAAGGGTTTTTGCCCCAGCTTCGTGGGCCTGGTGGGCGCCGTGCCGCGCAAGCGGGTGGGCGCGCTGGCGGGGGGCGACTCGGCCTTCATGGCACAGGTGACGCAATTGCCCTTGCCGACGGCGCACGCCTGGAGCGGGCCGTATGACTTGCTGGTCACGGGCGTGGGCGGCACAGGTGTGGTCACGGTGGGTGCCGTGGTGGCCATGGCCGCGCACCTGGAAGGCAAGAGTGCCAGCGTGCTCGACTTCATGGGCTTTGCGCAAAAGGGCGGCGCCGTGCTGTCCTTCGTGCGCCTGGCCTTGCAGCCCGACGCCTTGAACCAGGTGCGCATTGACGTGCAGCAGGCCGATGCGCTGCTGGCTTGCGACATCGTGGTCGGCGCCACGCCCGAAGCCTTGCAGGCCGTGCGCCACGGCCGCACGCGCGTGCTGGTGAACACGCACGAATTGCCCGTGGCTGAGAGCCTGAAGAACCCCGACGCCGACCTGCAAGTGCCGCGGCTGCTGGACAAACTGCGCTTCGTGGCCGGCGATGACTGGGTGCAGACCTTCGACGCCCAGGCGCTGGCCGAGGCGTTCCTGGGCGACACCATCGTGGCCAACATCCTGGCGCTGGGTTTTGCCTGGCAGCGTGGGCTGGTGCCGGTGAGCCTGCAGGCCTTGCAGCACGCCATTGCACTGAACGGCGTGGCCGTGCCCGCCAACCTGGCGGCGTTCAGCCTGGGCCGCTTGGCCGCGGCCGCGCCACAGGCTTTGCAGGCCCTGCGCGCCACACCCACGGCAGAGCCTGCAACTGCCCCGGAACCCATCGCCCAACGGCTGGCGGCGCAGGCGCAGCAGCTCACGGCCTACCAGAACGCGGCCTGGGCCGGGCGCTTCATGGCCGTGATGCAGGCCGTGCAACAGCGCGAGGTAGCGCTCGGCGGCGATGCCACACTGCCCTTCACCCACGCCGTGGCCGGCAGCCTAACGAAGCTGATGACTTACAAGGACGAATACGAGGTGGCCCGCTTGTACGCCGAGCCGGCGTTCATGCAGGCGGTGCACGATCAGTTCGAAGGCGAGTTCAAACTCGAATTCCACATGGCCCCGCCTCTGCTGGCGCGGCCTCGAAACGGCCAGGCGCCGGCCAAGATCCGCATCGGCGCCTGGCTGCTGCCGGTGCTGAAGGTACTGGCACGCGCCAAGGGCGTGCGCGGCAGTTGGGCCGACCCGTTTGGCCACAGCGCGGAGCGGCGGCTTGAACGTGAGTTGATCGACCAGTTTGAAGCGCGCGTGCGTGAGCTGCTGCCGCAGTTAACGCTGGAAAACACTGGCCGGGCGACGGCCTGGGCCAGGCTGCCCTTGAGCATGCGTGGCTTCGGCCATGTGAAGCTGGCCAACATCGCCCTGGCGCGCGTGCGCGAGGCCGAGTTGCTGCACCGTTTCAACCCGGCGCGCTACGCCCGCCCGCAGGGCGCCGCCCAGGCCGGTCAACTCAAGGGCATTGCGGTGGTTTCAGCCTGAGCCTAGAGGCTGGTGCAGCGTGCCCTGTCAACCTGCGAGCACGGGGGTAGGCACCCCCTGTTGCGGCGCCCGGGCGCTGCTACAACGGCCGTGTGCCTAGAGCTCGGCCACGCGGCGCGCGGGCCGGCAGGGCACCGGGAGCGTCACCATGAATGCAGCCAGCAGAACAGTTCTCTCAATCACCATCAGTGTGGCCGCCAGCCTGGCCGGCGCCGCCGACTGGCCCAGCGCCGGGCGCGACCTGTCGAACTCGCGCCACCAAAGCGCTGAGACGCAAATCACGGCGCGCAATGCCAACGCCCTGCGCCTGCACTGGGCCGTCAGCACCGAAGGCGACGTGACTGCCAGCCCCGCGCTCGACGCCACCCATCTGTACTTTCCCGACTCGGCCGGTTATCTCTACAAGCTCGAACGCACCACCGGCGCGGTGGTGTGGAAGCGGCGCCTGGCCGACCTCACCGGCATCGCGGGCGACTTCGCGCGCGCCACGCCGGCCCTCAGCGGCAATGTGCTGATCCTGGGCAACATGAGCGGCAGGCTCGCGGCCGGTGTGCGCCAGGGTGCGCGCATGCTGGCCATCGACAAGGCCAGCGGCAACCTGCTGTGGGCCACGCAGGTGGATGCCACGCCCATGTCTGTCATCACGCAGTCGGCCGTGGTGGCCAACGGCTTGGTGCTGGTGGGTCTGGCCTCGGCCGAGGAAACCGCGGCCGGGTTCATGCCCAAGGCTGCGGGCTGGCAGTTCCAGTTTCGCGGCAGCGTGGTGGCGCTTGATGTGGCCACTGGCGCCATCAAATGGCAGACCTACATGGTGCCGCCGGGCTACTTCGGCGCCGCGGTGTGGGGCAGCACGGCGGCGGTTGATGTGCAGCGCAATCTGGCCTATGTGGCCACCGGCAACAACTACGCCGTGCCCGCGGAAGCGCAGGCCTGCCTCAATGCTGGTGGCCTGCCTGCGAGCTGCTTGAGCGCGGCCAACCATGCTGATGCCGTGGTGGCGCTCGACTTGACCAGCGGCGCCATCAAATGGGCTGCGCGCGGCTTGCCGCAAGACGTTTGGAACCTGGGCTGCGGCTTGATTGCCTTCAGCATTCCACCCAACGACAACTGCCCGCCGGTGCACGGCCCGGATTGGGACTTTGCCCAGGGTCCGATGCTGCTGCCGGGCAGCGGGCCACGCGGCAGCAACCTGGTTGGCGCGGGGCAGAAGAGCGGTGTGTTCTGGGCCTTCAGGGCCGACACCGGCGCCTTGGCGTGGTCGACCCAGGCCGGCCCCAGTGGCCAATCGGGCGGGCTGCAATGGGGCTCGGCCAGCGACAGCCAGCGCGTCTACGTGGCCATTGCCAACAGCGGCGACACCGGGGGTGGCATGGCACCCAAGCCCTGGCAGCTGAAGAACGGCAGCACCACCACCGCCGGTGGCTGGGCCGCGCTGGACCGCAAGACCGGCGCCGTGTTGTGGAACACGCCCGACCCGCTGGGCAGCCGCGCCGAGGCCGCGGTGGCGGTGGCCAACGGCGTGGTCTTCGGCTGCAACCTCGACCCCGTCAACGGCCACTTCTATGCGCTGGAAGCCAAGACCGGCAAGCCGCTGTGGCTGCACCCCAGCGGCGGCGCCTGCAACGCCGCGCCCAGCATCGCCGACGGCATGGTCTTCTGGGGCAGCGGCACCTTCAACGGCTATGGGCCGAAGAAGGTGTTCGCGTTTGGTTTGTAGTGCCGCTTGCAGGCGCCATGCCTGCAGCCCTTACTCGTTGCCCAGGCCACGAACAGCCGGCGAAGGCGGGCCACGGCTGGCATCAAAGCAACTGCTCGGGCACGAAGGGCGCAATCAGCATGTTGTGCAGACGCAGCCAGAAGCTCGATTCGGGCTCGCTGGTGTAGACCGCGTCGCCTTCATCGCCGCTGCCTTGCCATTCAATGGCCTGCGTGTTCGGGTTCAGGCGCAGCCGGTACGCGCTTTGCGTTTTGCTGATGGTGATGACCCGCGCCAGCTCCTTGGCCAGCTCGGGGCTGTCGATGAACAGGCCGAGCTCGGTGTTCTGGGTCTGCGAGCGCGGGTCCAGGTTCATCGAGCCGATGAACACGGTGCGCTTGTCGACGATGGCTGTCTTGGCATGCAGCCGGCCCAGCGACGAGCCGAACACCCCCAGGCGCTTGCCCCGCCGCGTGCGCTCGGGGCTGAGTTCATACAAGTCCACGCCGTAGCGCAGCAGCCGCTCGCGGTAGCGCGCATAGCCGGTGTGCACCAGCGGCTCGTCGGTGGCGGCCAGCGAGTTGGTCAGCAAGGTGACCTGCACCTTGCGCTTGCCTAACGCTTCAAAAGCGCCAATGCCCAGTGGACCGGGGATCAGGTAGGGGCTGGTGATCACCAATTCATCGGCCGCGGCCCAGACCTTCATGCGCACCTCGTACGACACGCTTTGCAGCGCCGCTTCATCCGCGCTGAGCGTGTCGCGCTTGTTCGGCGGGTCGGCAAAGGCGCGTGCGCTGGCCCACACCAAGCCAGAGCGCCCGGCGTCAAAATCTTCGCGCAAGGGGCCGTAACCCAGCACATCGCTGGCGGGCAGATCCAGCTTGAGCGGCGGGCCCGCGCTGGCGGCTTCGAAGGCGGCCATGGTTTGCGCCGCGCTGCTGTCGTCCTTCACGATCGCCTGCACGGGGTACACGACGTTGCTGTTCCAGTACTTGTCGAACAGGCTTTGCAGCTCGGGCAGCACGGCGCCGAGGATGAAGGTGTCCATGTCAACGAAATTGCCGCTGGCATGCAGCATGAAGTATTCGTCGGCGATGTTGCGCCCGCCGGCCACCGCGGCCAGGCCATCAGCAATGAACAGCTTGTTGTGCATGCGGTGGTTCAGGCGGTAGATGTCCTGCACCGAGCCCATGAAGCGGCCCACCGTTGAGCCGCGGTTGCAGCAAAACGGGTTGAACAGCCGCACCTGCATGTTGGGCTCATGCGCCAGCGCCAGCAGCAGGGCGTCGGTGTGCGCAGTGAACAGGTCGTCCACCAGCAGGCGCACGCGCACGCCGCGCCGCGCGGCATTGCGCAACTCGCGCAGCAGGGTGCGGCCGGTGAGGTCGTTCTCGATCACGTAGTACTGCACGTCCAGGCTGTGCCGGGCGCGCTGGATGAGCTGCAAGCGCGTGTCCAGCGAATAGCTGCCCAGCGGCAGCAAGCGAAAGCCCGACTGCCCCTGCGCGCCGGGTGGGGTTGAGTTGCGGGCCAGGGCCGCCAGCTCGCCGTCGGCACGGGGCGCCAGGGCCGTGGAGGGCGGGCGCACCACGGCGCTGGGCAGGCTGCCGCAGCCGGTGAATGCCAGGGCGCAGAGCAACCCGGCCACGGCGCGGAGCAACCCGGCCAGGGCGCGGGCCAACCCGTTCTGGCAAGATGCAAGCGGCAATGACGAGACGAAGAAGGAGTTGACCATGAAGCGCTTGGTGGCAGTGATGTGCATGGTGAGTGTCCTCGGTTCAACGGCGCAGGCCGCGCTCGACGTGGGAGACGCGGCACCCAATTTCACGGTGCCGGCCGCCATGGGCGGCAAGGTGTTTCAGTACACCCTGGCCGAGCAACTGGCCAAGGGGCCGGTGGTGTTGTACTTCTTTCCCGCCGCGTTCACCGAAGGCTGCTCGATCGAGGCGCACCAGTTTGCCGAGGCGATAGACAAATTCGAGTCGCTGGGGGCCAGTGTGATCGGCGTTTCGGCGGACGACGTGGCCACCATCACCAAGTTCTCGGTGCAGGCCTGTCAGAGCAAGTTCCCGGTGGCGGCTGACGAAAAGAAGACCGTCATCAAGGCCTTCGACGCGGCCATGCAAACGCGGCCCGAGTACGCCAACCGCGTCAGTTACCTGATCACGCCCAACGGCAAGGTGGCCTACAGCTACCTGAGCCTGAACCCTAACAAGCACGTTGAGCGCACCCTGGCCGCGCTGGGCCAATGGGCCAAGGACAACCCGAAAAAGTAGCGGCGTTGCTTGGTGCATTCCTTGGTGCATTCTTTGGCACATTCCCTGCGATAGACTCAAGCGCATGTTCACGTCTGGCACCTTCACGCATTGCAGGCACAGGTCGCACGACCGGGGAGCCTGGCCCTGGCGAGGCTGCGCCGCCGGCACCTGATTGCCTTGCCGCCGCCGCCAGGCTCTGGCTCGCCTGACCAGACCTACGCGCCATAGCCGAGTTTGGATGTTTCCCGCCACGGGAACCCGAGGTTTGACGTGATCACAGAACTTGAATTCAAGAGCCTTGCCGCGCAGGGCTACAACCGCATTCCGCTCATTGCCGAAGCGTTTGCCGACCTCGAAACGCCGCTGTCGCTTTACTTGAAGCTGGCCTATGCCAGCGGCGGGGGCAAGCACAGCTTCTTGCTCGAAAGCGTGGTCGGCGGCGAGCGCTTCGGGCGCTATTCGTTCATCGGCCTGCCGGCGCGCACGTTGCTGCGTGCCACAGGCTTCAAGGTGGAGGTGGTGAGCGACGGCGTGGTGGTGGAAACGCACGCAGGCAACCCGCTCGACTTCATCGAGCAATACCAAAAGCGCTTCAAGGTGGCGCTGCGCCCGGGCCTGCCGCGCTTTTGCGGCGGCCTCGCCGGTTACTTCGGCTACGACGCGGTGCGCTACATCGAACCCAAGCTGGCGCAAGTTGCCAAACTGGGTGGCCTGGACACTCCCGACATCCAGCTGCTGCAGTGCGAAGAGCTGGCGGTGATCGACAACCTCTCCGGCCGCCTGTACCTGATCGTCTACGCCGACCCGAGCCAGAGCGAAGCGTTCAGCAAGGCCAAGCGCCGCCTGGCCGAGCTGGGCGACAAGCTGCACTACAGCGTCACCGCCCCGGCCGTGAAGCGCGGGCCCAGCCACAGCGTGGAGCGCGACTTTGCGAAAGACGACTACCTGGCCGCGGTGCGCAAGAGCAAGGAATACATCGCCGCTGGCGACATGATGCAGGTGCAAATTGGCCAACGCCTGCGCAAGCGCTTCACTGAAAGCCCGTTGAGCCTGTACCGCGCGCTGCGCTCGCTCAACCCCAGCCCGTACATGTACTTCTACGACATGGGTGAGTTTCAGATCGTTGGCGCCTCACCCGAGATCCTGGTGCGCCACGAGCGCGTGCCCGAAGGCCAGAAGGTGACGATTCGCCCGCTGGCCGGCACCCGCCCGCGCGGCGCCACGCCGGAGCAAGACAAGGCGCTGGAGCATGAGCTGTCCAACGATCCAAAAGAGCGGGCCGAGCACTTGATGCTGATCGACCTGGCGCGCAACGACATCGGCCGCATCGCCAGGACCGGCACGGTGAAGGTGACCGAGGCTTTCGCCATCGAACGCTATTCGCATGTGATGCACATCGTGAGCAATGTGGAAGGCCTGCTCAAGGAAGGCACCAGCAACCTCGATGTCTTGCGCGCCACCTTCCCGGCCGGCACCCTGAGCGGCGCGCCGAAGATTCGCGCCATGCAGATCATCGACGAGCTTGAACCCGTGAAGCGCGGCATTTACGGTGGCGCCTGCGGTTACCTCAGTTTCGCCGGCGACATGGACCTGGCCATCGCCATCCGCACCGGCATCGTGCAAGGCCAAACCTTGTATGTCCAAGCGGCCGCCGGCGTGGTGGCCGATTCAGTGCCCGAGCTGGAGTGGAAGGAAACCGAGGCCAAGGCGCGCGCACTCATCCGCGCGGCGGAGTTGGTGGAAGAAGGGTTCTGAGCCGCGCCGGGGGCAGCGCAGTGGCTCAGCGCGTGGCCATGTAGGCGGCGTACAAGGGGCCGTGCAAGTCGCGCAGCGCGCGGCGGCGCTGCACCAGCTCATGATGCCGGCCCTGGCGTTCCAGCCCCAGCAATTCAAGCACCAGGCGCATGCCGCGTTCCGGCGCGCTGTGCAGTGAAGGCCAGGCCTGGGCCAGGTGCGGCGCCAGGGCTGGCCGTTCGAGCAGCACCCAGGCCGGGAACCAGGCCATGTCGGCGACCTCGCCCGCGCCCTCGAATTCAGCGTCGAATTTCTTGTGCAAGCGCGTGAGCAATGGGTCGCTCAGATCGCGCAACAAGGCGTCGAGCCGCGCGGGGGCCAGCCAGGCCAGTTCGGCCAACAAGCCCCAGCAGGCATCAAGCTCGCCTTGCCGGCAACGGGCCTGCAGCATCCAGGCCAGCGGCGCCGGAATGCGGCGCCACGATTCGATGCGCTCAACCGCCTGCGCCGCCGCAGCCCAGTGCGCGCCACGCAGCCACAACGCTGCGGCATGGTCTTCGGCGCAAGGTGCCTGGAAGGGCAGGTGTGCGGCGCGTTCGGCCAGCTCGCGCCAATGCCGGTGCAACCAGGCATCGGCGCCACTGCCCATGGCCCGCCGCGCCGCAGGGCACACCTGTTGCGTCAAACGCTCGCGTTCAAGTGCCAGGGCGGCGTGGCTGGGCAAAGGTGCGTTGCTGCGGCGTTCAAGGGCTTGGATCAGGCACTCGAACACTGACAGCAAGTCGTCTTGCGGGTATTCGCCGGCCAGCGCGTGGCAGGCGCTGCGCGCTGGCGCGGCGGCGTGTTGCAGCAGGTGTTGCAGCACGTCGTTGCGCAGCATCACATCGCGGCTGTGCTCGAAGATGTCGAGCTGCTGCGGCAGTGTGTTCATGCTGAAAGTTTGCCGCAGAAACGGCGTCGTGCACTGGCGCCGGTTACCTCGCTACCCCGGCACAGCGCCGAGCATGGCCACCCCGGCCGTGTGCAGCGCGCCGTTGAGGCCCGCCAAGTCGCCGCCCAGCGCCGTGGCCAGCTCGGCCAGTCGCGCATCCACCTGCGCCACGATCTCGTCGCACACCTGGCGCGCCGGGGTGGTGGGTGCTTCGTCGGCAATGGCCACCACGCTGATCAGATCGAGCAGCGTGTCGTTCAGGCCGGCCGGGTGGCGCAGGATGTCGCGCGGCGACTCACGCTTCACATCCACCAGCACGCCCTCGATGCCTTCCAGGCGTTTGAGCAGTGCCGCCGCGTCATCGCGCAGCGCCGCGTGGCCGGCGGCCAGCCGCGTGCTCAGTGCGCGCAGTTGCACCATGTGCACGCGCATGCCGTTCACGGCCTCGTTCAGTGCACCGAGCTTGGCATGCAGGCTCTTTAGCAACGCAAGTTGCTCGTCGAAGGCGCGTTGCGGGGTCTTGATGCGAGGGTCCTTGACCACCGCGAAGCCGGCCTGCATGCGCGTGCCACCGGCTTGCAGCATCACGCCATAGCGGCCGGGCGCGACGGCCGGCCCCGATGTGTCGTCACTTTCTTCGGCCAAGGGCTTGTGCGCGCGTGGCGCCAACGTGGCGTCGAGCTTGGCCGGGCCGCGGTGCTTCAAATCCCACACAAAGCGGTTCAGGCCGGGCTTGGCGCCGGGGCGCTTGGCTGCCGCCAGGGCCTTGTCAGCGCTGTCAAAGCTGTTGATCGCCGTGCCCTTGGCATCTGCAAATTCGAGCTTCACCGTCGCATCAAAGCCTTGCGGCAGCCAGTAGTAGACGAGCACGCCGTTGGGCGGGTTCTCGCCCACATCAAGGTGGCGGCGCTCTGTGCTGCCGTCGGCTTTTACAACGACTTCGGTGCCGCCGCCAATGCCAAAGGCCGGGCCGTAACTGATGCCCTTCTTCGTGTAGCTGGTGCCCGCGCTCCAGGAAAGCCGATTGCGCACGGTGCTGCGCGGCGCCACCAGTTGCGGCGCGTACAAGTCGCCCTGCAATTGGCGCAGCGCAGACAGGTCGTCGAGCACCCAGAACGAACGGCCGTGCGTGGCGGCGATCAGGTCGCCGTCCTTGATCTTCAGGTCGTACACCGGCGTGACGGGCAGGCCGCCCTTCATGCGCACCCAGCTCTTGCCGTCGTTGCCGCTGAAGAACACACCGGTCTCGGTGCCGATGAACAACAGGCCCGGTCGCACCGGGTCAGCGCGCAGCACGCGCGTGATTTCGGCTGGGGGCAGGTCGCCATGGATGGCTTGCCAGGTCCTGCCGCCGTCGCGCGTGCGAAACAGCAAGGGCCGGTAGTCGGCCAGCTTGTAGCGCGTGGCCGTCACATACACCGTGTTGGCATCGTGCGCCGAGATCTCCACGCCGCCCACATACGCCAGCTCGGGCATTGACTTGGGCGTAACGTTAGCCCAGCTCTTGCCATCGTCGCGCGTGACGTGCACCAGGCCGTCATCGGTGCTGGCCCAGATCTCACCCGCGCGGTGCGGCGAGGGTGCCACGCAGGCGCAGGTGGCGTGCACTTCAGCACCTGCCGTGTCGTGCGTGAGCGCGCCGCCGGAATAGCCCTGGCGGCTGGCGTCATTCA
>JANMYI010000309.1:0-13089 GCA_031381955.1 Burkholderiales bacterium | reverse complement strand
TGGCCACGCTGCCCGCCGCCAGCGCGCCGCCAAACACCTAGCTCAACAGGCGGCCGGCAGGGAAAGCCCAGCCGCTGGCGCTGGACAACCGTGCCCCGCCCAGGGCGGCACAGGGCGCCGCGCACATGGCCGCGCAATGCGGCGTGCCGGCCAGGCCGAGCAGGGCCGCGCTCAGCACCAGGGCCAGATCGAGGTTCACGCCGGGCGCCATCACAAGGTGCGCGAGCCAAAGGCTTCGGTGAAGCGGTTGACGGTGGGATGCTGCACGGCGGGGTACTGCACGATGGCGAAAGCGGTCATCAGCGAAATGGTTTGTTGACGGCAGGCCCATCCAGCGCAAAGGCCAGGGCAACGGCCGCTGCCACCACGGCCCAGAACGCAAAGAACGCCAGGCTGTAGAGCGCCAGGTCCGACAGCGCCAGGCTGGCCCCGCCGGGCCAGTGCAGCGCGGCCGGATCGACCATCGCAAACACCAGCATCTCCAGCGCGCAGGCGCCCACGAAAGCCGGCCATAACACGCGCAGGGCACGGGGCGGCGGGCGTTCAGTGTTCATGGCTGCCACCGCTGGCTCATGGTGCGGCCGCTGCGTCAGCGCCACGCCGCTGCACCGGCGTGGCCGCATGGTTGCGCCCCTGCAAGGCGGGCACCTGCGCCGTGGCGCTGTGGTGCGCCACGCCGGTGGCCAAGGGTGGATCCGCGCCACGCCAGGCGATGACGGCTGTTGCGCTGCTCGCCACCACCACCGCCAGCGGCCCGGCCAGCACCAGCCAGACCATGCCGACGCGCCACCAGGGCGGGTTGTCCTGTTGAGTTGGCGGTTTGGTTGCCGAGGGTTGAGGCGTCATGACTTCACTCCGGTGGTGGCGTGCGCGTTCAGCGTGGCACCAGAAAGGTTGATTTTTCGCGCACGGCAACGTTTTCCCCCGCGGCTGCGCCTCGCCGGGTGATGACGAATTCAATGCCATGCGCGCCAGGGCCGGCGGTGCGCGCCGCCTCATGCGGCACGCGCACCGCCAGCGTCACCCAGCGCGCCTCGGCGCTGAGTAAGTCGAACTCGTCGCGCCCGGCCACGGCTGCGCCGGGCACGCCCTGCACCGCAAAGTGAAAGCGCTGCGGCGACTCGGCGCTGTTCATCACCTGCAGCCGGTACAGGTTTTCGATCTGCCCGCCTTCGACGATGCGCGACAGCGTGCCACGGTCGCGCACCACATCCACCCGGAACGGTTGGCGCAGCGCCAGGCTGGCCAGCAGCGCGGCCACGATCACACCCAGCAGCGCCGTGTACACCAGCACCCGCGGCCGCGCCACGCGCTTGAGCAACTGCATGCCCTGCCAATGTTCCTTCAACCCGTTCTGCGTGGCGTAGCGGATCAGCCCGCGCGGGTAGCTCATCTTGTCCATCACGCCGTTGCACACGTCCACGCAGGCGGCGCAGCCGATGCATTCGTATTGCAGGCCGTTGCGGATGTCGATGCCGGTGGGGCAGACCTGCACGCACAGGCCGCAGTCGATGCAGTCGCCCAGGCCTTGGGCCTTGGCCAGGGCACGCGAGTCGCCCTTGCGCGGGCGCGAGCCGCGCGCTTCGCCACGCTCGGTGTCGTAGCTGATGATGAGCGTGTCTTTGTCGAACATGGCGCTCTGGAAGCGCGCATACGGGCACATGTACTTGCACACCTGCTCGCGCAGGTAGCCGGCATTGCCGTAGGTGGCCGCGGCGTAGAACAACACCCAGAACCATTCCCAAGGCCCGAAGCTGCCGCTGCGCGCTTCCTGCGCCAGCAGGTGGATGGGCGTGAAGTAGCCCACGAAGGTGAATCCCGTCCACAACGCCATGGCCACCCAGACCGCTTGCGTGGCGCCCTTGCGCGCCAGCTTGTCGCCGTTCCAGGGGGCGGCGTCGCGCTTCATGCGCGCGATGCGGTCGCCTTCGAATCGCCGCTCCACCCACAGGAAGATTTCGGTGTACACGGTTTGCGGGCAGGCGAAGCCGCACCACACCCGCCCGGCCACCGCGGTGAACAGGAACAGCGCGAAGGCGCTCACCACCAACAGGCCGGTGAGGTAGATGAAGTCTTGCGGGTATAGCACCAGGCCGAAGATGTAGAAGCGCCGCGCGGCCAGGTCGAACAGCACCGCCTGGCGCCCATTCCACACCAGCCAGGGCAGGCCGTAGAACACCAGTTGCGTGGCCCACACCAGGGCCCAGCGCCAGCCCGCAAACCAGCCACTCACTGAACGCGGGTAGATGCGCTTTTGGCGCGCGTAGAGCGAGACGACGGCGGTGGCGGCGTCGTCACTGGGCACGGCCTCGCGCGTGGCCATGGTGGCGCTCAGCGTGCCGCACCGGGCTGCGACAGGCTCCACACATACGCCGCCAGCACATGCACCTGTGGCGGGCTCAGGCGGGTGCCATGCGCCGGCATGACGTTGCTCTTGCCTTGCGTGACCATGGCCACGATGGCCGCTTCGCCCCAGCCGTGCAACCACACGCCGTCGGTGAGGTTGGGCGCACCCAGGGCCTGGTTGCCCTTGCCGTCCATGCCATGGCAGGCGGCGCAAACCATGAACTTGGTCTTGCCCAGTTGCGCCGCCAGGCTGTCGTGCGGGCTGCGCGACAGGCTCAGCACATGGTGCGCCAGGTTGTGCAGGTCTTCGGCCGTGCCCACCGCTGCGGCCTGCGCGGGCATGACGCCGTTGCGACCCTGGGTGATGGTTTGCTTGATGATGTCGTGCGTGCCGCCATAGAGCCAATCGTTATCTGAAAGGTTAGGGAAGCCCTTGCTGCCTTTGGCGTCGGCGCCATGGCAGGTCGCGCAGTGGTTGCCGAACAGCCGCTCGCCGATGCCCATGGCCTGCGGGTCGCGCGCCAGCGCGGCGGCGTCGAGGGTGGCGAAGCGTTCATAGATCGGCGCCATTTCCGCCTGCGCGGCTTGTTGATCGGCCTGCATCTCGCCGCTGCTGCTCCAGCCCGCGCTGCCGCGAAAGCTGCCCAGGCCGGGGTAGACCACCAGGTAGCCCACGGCATAGACGACGGTGATGATGAACAACCACATCCACCAGCGCGGCAGCGGGTTGTTCATTTCGCGCAGGTCTTCGTCCCACACATGGCCGGTGCTGTTGTCGCCGGCCATCACCTGGTGGCGGCTGGCCACCAGCAGCAGCCACAGGCAGGCCAACAAGCTCAAGGCGGTGGCAATGGCCACGAACCACGACCAGCCCGGGTTGATGAAGTCACTCATGGCTGTCCTTTGTGGGTCGCGCCAATGGTTTTGTCGGTGGGATCGTCGAGAAACGGCAGTTGCGCCGCGGCGTCGAAGCCCGCGCGTTGCCGGCGGCTGTAGGCCCAGCGCACCAGGCTCAGGAACAGCACCAGGCCCAGCACGGTGATGGCGATGCGCAAGTCATTGATATCCACGGCAGCCTCCTACTTCACCGCGGTGCCCAGCACCTGCAAATACGCCACCAGCGCATCGAGGTCGGTCTTGCCTTGCACGGCGGCGCTGGCTCCTGCGATCTCGGCCTCGCTGTAGGGCACGCCCACGCGGCTCAGGCCACGCAGATGGGCGGGCATTTCGGCGGCGTCTACGCGCTGGCGTTCCAGCCAAGGGTAGGCCGGCATGTTCGATTCGGGCACCAGGTCGCGCGGGCTGATCAGGTGCTGGCGTTGCCACTCGTCGCTGTACTTGCCGCCCACGCGGTGCAGGTCGGGCCCGGTGCGCTTGCTGCCCCACTGGAACGGGTGGTCGTAGACGAACTCACCGGCTTGTGAATACGGGCCGTAGCGCTGCGTTTCGGCGCTCAGCGCGCGGATCATCTGCGAGTGGCAGTTGTAGCAACCCTCGCGCACATACACATCGCGCCCGGCGAGCTGCAAGGCCGTGAGCGGCTTCAGGCCCGGCACCGGTTCGGTGGTGCTGCGCTGGAAGTAAAGCGGCACGATCTCGACCAGCCCGCCCACGGCAATGGTGAGCAAGATGAGCACGATGAGCAGCAGGTTGTTGGTCTCGATGCGGGCATGGCCGCTGGGTTGCGCGCTGGCATGGTCTTCGGCCATCTTGAGTGTCCTGTGCACAGAGTGGTTCAGGCCCGCACCAGCGTGGGCACCGGCGCCCGCGCGGGGGCGTTGCCGCGCATCGTCATCAACACGTTCCAGCTCATGATCAGCATGCCACCCAGGTAGAGCAGCCCGCCCAGCAGGCGCACCGCATAGAACGGGAAGGTCGCCTTGACGCTTTCAACAAAGGTGTAGACCAGCGTGCCGTCGGGATTGGTGGCGCGCCACATCAGGCCCTGCATGACCCCGGCGATCCACATCGCCGCGATGTACAGCACGATGCCCAGGGTGGCGACCCAGAAGTGCACTTCAATGGCGCGCACGCTGTGCATCGCCGTGCGGCCGAACAGGCGCGGGATCAGGTGGTACATCGAGCCCATGGTGATCAGCCCGACCCAGCCCAAAGCGCCGCTGTGCACATGCCCCACCGTCCAGTCGGTGTAGTGGCTCAGGGCGTTGACGGTCTTGATCGACATCATCGGCCCCTCGAACGTGCTCATGCCGTAGAACGACAGGCTGACGATGAGAAACTTCAGGATCGGGTCGTCGCGCAGCTTGTGCCAGGCGCCACTGAGCGTCATGATGCCGTTGATCATGCCGCCCCAGCTCGGCGCCAGCAGCACCAATGAAAACACCATGCCCACGCTTTGCGCCCAATCAGGCAAGGCGGTGTAGTGCAGGTGGTGCGGGCCGGCCCACATGTAGGTGAAGATCAGGGCCCAGAAGTGCACGATGCTCAAGCGGTAGCTGTACACCGGCCGCTCGGCTTGTTTGGGAATGTAGTAATACATCATGCCCAGGAAGCCGGCGGTGAGAAAGAAGCCCACCGCGTTGTGGCCGAACCACCACTGCACCATGGCGTCTTGCACGCCGGCATAGGCCGAATAACTTTTGGTGTAACTCACAGGTATGGCCGCGCTGTTGACGATGTGCAGCAGCGCCACGGCGATGATGAACGAGCCGAAGAACCAGTTGGCGACGTAGTTGTGGCGCACCTTGCGCGTGCCCAGGGTGCCGAAGAAGACCACCGCGTAGGCCACCCAGACGACGGCGATGAGGATGTCGATCGGCCATTCGAGTTCGGCGTATTCCTTGCCCTGGGTGTAGCCCAGCGGCAGGCTGATGGCCGCGGCCACGATCACCGCTTGCCAACCCCAGAAAACAAACTTGGCCAGGCCGGGCAGGAACAGCGGCACCTGGCAGGTGCGCTGCGCCACGTGCAGGCTGGTGGCCATGAGGGCGCAGCCGCCAAAGGCAAAGATCACCGCATTGGTGTGCAGCGGGCGCAGCCGGCCGTAACTGAACCACGGGATGCCGAAGTTCAGCGCCGGCCAGGTGAGCTGCGCCGCGATGATCACCCCCACCAGCATGCCCACCACGCCCCACAGAATGGTGGCCAGCGCGAACCAGCGCACGGCGTCATCCTCGTACGCTATTTGCGGCGCTGCGTTAACGCGGGTCACCATGGGCGAGTTCCTTTTCCGGGCTGGGCGGCGAGTGTTCGAGATTCTTCGGGCTGCGCGGGTGCGCCGGTTTGATGCGCATCAAGTTCGGGCCCGAGCGGCTGCTCCAACTGCTGCAAGATGCGCTCGCCTTCGCGCTCCAGGTCATCAAACTGGCCGCCATGCAGGGCCCAGCCGAACACGGCGATGAACAGCAACACCACGGCGGCCGACAACGGGATGAGCAGATAGAGGATGTCCATGCGGTTGAATGCCGTGCGCCGATCAATGCGCAGCGCGCGCCGCGTTGAGCACCACGAACAGCGAACTCAGCGCCATGCCCAGGCCCGCGGCCCAGGGTGGCAAATAACCGGCCAGTGCGGCCGGCACGCAGGCAGCGTTGTAGGTGGCGGCCCAGAGCAGGTTCTGGCGCACGATGCGCGTGGCCTTGCGCGCGACGTTGCGGCTGAGCACGACATCCAGCGGCCGCCCGGCCAGCAGCACGAAGTCAGCCACGCTGCGCGCGGCCAAGGCGCCCTGGCCGATGGCCATGGCCACGTCAGCGCGCGCCAGCACGGGTGCATCGTTGATGCCGTCGCCCACCATCGCCACGCGCCGGCCTTGCGCTTGCATGCGCGCCATTTCAGCCAGCTTGGCCGCGGGCGTGGCGCCACCCATGGCCACGGCCAGACCCAGGCGGGTGGCCAACGCGCGCACGCGCGCCGGCGCATCGCCCGACAACAGGCTGAGCGCCACACCGGCTTCTTGCAAAGCCTGCACCGCCTGCTGTGCGCCGGGTCGCAAGGTTTCTTCGAACGAAAACGCGGCCAGTGGCTGGCCGGCACGTGCCAACAGCACCTGAAAGTCATCTTCAACGTTATGCGGCCCGCCGCCACGGGTAGGCGCCGGGTACGCCGCCCAGTGCGCGGCACCGAGCCGCCATGCGCAGCCCTGTTTATCGCGCGCGCTCAGGCCGCAGCCCGGGTGTTCCTGCACGTCAAACCACACACCGCCCGGCGCGCCCGCCGCCGCCAAGGCGCGCGACAGCGGGTGCTGCGAATACGCCGCCAAGCCTGATGCAAGTTGACGCGCGCTGGCAGCGTCCACCACACCGTGCAGGCGCGCCAGCAGCGACACCTCCTTCAGCACCGGTTGCGGTTCACACAGCGTGCCGGTCTTGTCGAGCACGATGCTGTCCACCCGCGCCAGCCGCTCCAGCGCGTCGAGCCGGCGCACCAGCACGCCGCGCTGCGCCAGGCCTTGCGCCGCCGCGATCAACGTGGCCGGCGTGGCCAAGGCCAGCGCGCAAGGGCAAGTCACCACCAGCACCGACACCGCCACCCACACGGCACGCGCCGGGTCGAGCTGGCTCCACACCAGTGCCGCCGCCACCGCCAGGCCGAGCACGGCCCATAAAAACGGCCCGGCCATGCGCTCGGCCAGCGCAGCCTCGGCCGGGCGCTGGGTGGCCGCGCTGCGCATCAGGCTGAGCACGGCTTGCAACCGCGTGTCGGCGCCACTGCGCTGCACCCGCATCAGCACCGGCGCGCCGGCGTTCAGGCTGCCGGCCAGCACCTCATCGCCCGGGCCACGTGGCAAGGATCGGCTTTCACCGCTGAGCAGGGCTTCGTCGCTGCGCGTCTGGCCTTCGATCACGACACCATCGGCCACGAAGGCCTGGCCCAGCGGCACGCGCAGCACATCACCGGGCCGCACGCGCAACGCGCTCACCTCTTCGAACGTGCCTGCCGCCGTGCGCCGCCAGGCGCTGTGGGGCAACTCGCCCGTGGCGGCTTCGAGCACCGCTACCGCGCGGTGGCGCAGGCGCATCTCGACGTAGCGCGCGGCGAGCAGGAAGCTGACGAACATCGTGAGTGAATCGAAGTACACCTCGCTGCCGAACAGGCCGCCGCTTTGGAACGTGGCCCCGGTGCTGGCCACGAAGCTCACGCCCAGGCCCAGCGCCACGGGCAAGTCCATGCTGATGCGGCGTTGGCGCAGGCCCTGCCAGGCGGCGCTGAACAGCGGCGCCGCGCTGAACAGCAACACCGGCAGGCTGAGCAACCAACTGGCCCAGTTGAGCAGCCGGGCCAGGTCGGGCGCCAGGTCGCCAGGCGCGGCGAAGTAGGCCGGCGCGGCCAGCATCATCACCTGCATGGCGCACAGGCCAGCCACGAACAGGCGCCACACGGCGGCGCGCGCCTCGGCCGCGCGAAGCTCACGCGCCGGGGCGCCGGTGTCGGGCGCAGCACCATAGCCGGCAGCTTGAACGGCCGCGATCAGCCTTGAAGCGGCCGCACGCGCCGGGTTCCATTGCACCGTGGCGCGCTGGCCGGCCGCGCTGACCCGCGCTTGCACCACACCAGGCACGCCCAGCAGGGCCTGCTCGATGAGGCCGGCGCAGGCCGCGCAGTGCATGCCGCTCAGCGCCAGGTTCGATTCCGCCAGGCGCGGCCCTGCGCTGGTGGGCAACCAGCGCGTGAAGCGCGACAACTCCAGGGGGTCATCAAGCACCGCGCCTTCTGACAAGGCGGCGGCAGGGGCAGTGGGCATGCGGTCAGGGGCGGGGCGGCGTCACATAATCTAGGCCAGCCCAAGACCCACCAGCATGATCCAGATCAAGACCGCCCTGCCCCTGCACAGTGTCGTGCTCAGTGTCGTGCTCAGTGTCGTATTCAGTCTGCTGTTTGGCGCCCCGGCCAGCGCGCAGGAAGGCGCGCAGCCGCACCTGCCCACCATCAACCTGCAAGCCGGCCTTCACCTCATAAAGGCCGAAGTGGCGCGCACGCCGCAGCAGGTGCAGACCGGCATGATGTTTCGCCGTGAAATGGGCGCCAACGAGGCGATGTTGTTTGTGTTCGGCGACGTGGCACCGCGCTGCTTCTGGATGAAAAACACGCTGCTGCCGCTGAGCATTGCCTTCATTGCCGACAACGGTGAGATCGTGCAGATCAACGACATGCAGCCGCGCGATGAAGCCTCGCACTGCACCAAGACCGCCGTGCGCTATGCGCTGGAAATGAACCAGGGCTGGTTTGCAAAACGCGGCGTCAAGCCGGGCATGAAGTTGAAGGGCGCGCCGTTCGCACCCTGAACACGCCGATGCCGGCGGCGCCGAATTGAGGTTGGATATAGTCGCCCGCTCGCGCTTTTTCACTACAAGAGGAGATAGATCATGGGTGTGATTTTTCAATCATTGGGGCGCACGGTGGCCGCTGGCGTGGTGCTGCTGGTGTTGCTGATCGTGGCCTGCGGTACGGGTGCCATCAACCATGCCTGGGGCACGTTCTTCATGCGCTACCTGCATGTGGCCAGCGGGGTGATGTGGATCGGCCTGCTGTGGTACTTCAACTTCGTGCAGATCCCGTCGATGCCGAAGATTCCTGATGAGCAAAAGCCCGCCATCGGCAAGGTGATCGCGCCCACCGCGCTGATCTGGTTCCGCTTGGCCGCGCTGGCCACGGTGGTTACCGGCCTGCTGGTGGCGCTGATGCACGGCTACATGGCGCAGGCGCTGATGTTGCAGCGCCCCGTGCTGGCCATCGGCATCGGCATGTGGCTGGCCTTGATCATGGCCTTCAACGTCTGGTTCATCATCTGGCCGAATCAGAAGAAGGCGCTGGGCATGGTGACGGTCACGCCCGAAGAGAAGGCCAAGGCCGCACGGCTGGCGATGCTCACCTCGCGCGGCAACACCATGCTGTCGATTCCCATGCTGTTTTGCATGGTGGCGCAGCAAAACGGTGGGCTGTAAAGCGCTTAGTTTTCGGGCGGCGTCTCGGTCGAGAGGCGCCGCTCTATCACCACCTTCGCTTGGCCACGCGCCAGGCGCACGTTCAAGATGGCGCCCGGGCTCAGTTGCCCCGGCGCCATCAACACGTTGCCAGCCTCGTCTGCAACGATGGCGTAGCCGCGTTCCAGCACATGCTGTGGGTCGAGCTGCGTGAGCCGGGCTTGCAACACGGCCAAGCGGTTGCGCTGCGCCGCCAGCGCCAGGCCGCGGGCACGCATGCTGCGCGCGTGCATATAGGCCATCGCCTGGCTGTCGCGCTGGTGGCGGCGCGCCATGCAGCCGCGCAGGCGCAGCGCCGACAGGGCCAGGCGCTGTTGATGGCCGCGCAGGCCACGCAGCCGGCCGGCCAGTTGCTCACCCAAGAAATCAAGCCGCTGCGCCTGGGTGTCCAGGCGGCGCTGCACGGCGCGCGTGGCACGTGCGGCCAGCAGCCCCAATGCGGCGCGCAATTCATCGCGCGGCGGCGCGGCCAACTCGGCCGCTGCGGTGGGCGTGGCGGCGCGCAGGTCAGCGGCCAGGTCAGCCAGGCTGATGTCGGATTCGTGTCCGACGCCGCTGACCACGGGCAGCGGGCAATCGCGAATGGCGCGCACCAGGGCTTCGTCATTGAACGCCCATAGATCTTCCAGCGAGCCGCCGCCGCGCACCAGCAGCAGCACGTCGACCTCACGCCGCCGCCCGGCAAGCTGCAGCGCCTGCACCAGCGCCGCGGGAGCCTGGGCGCCTTGCACAAGGCTGGGGTAGACCACCACCCGCACCTGTGGCGCGCGGCGCGCTAGCGCGGCCAGCACGTCGCTCAAGGCGGCCGCGCCGGTGGAGGTGACGATGCCCACGGCGCGCGGGAACGCCGGCAGCGCACGCTTGGGCGCGACATCAAACCAGCCCTGCGCTTGCAGCAGCGCTTTCTTGCGCAGGAACTCTTCATACAGCGCGCCGCTGCCGACACGCTTCATGGCCTCGGCCACGAACTGCAACTCACCGCGCTGCTCGTACAGCGCCAGGCGGCCGCGCAGCTCGACTTGCTGGCCGTCAGCCGGGGCGAAATCCATCATCACCGCGGCGCGGCGAAACATGGCGCAGCGCAGCAAGGCAGGCACGCCGCCGGCATCCTTTAATGCGAAGTACAAGTGGCCACTGGCCGGGCGCGACAGGCCTGAGAGCTCGCCGCGCACGGTGACGGCGGCAAAGCGCGCGTTCAGCGCATCGGCGCAAGCCAGCAGCAGCGCGGCCACGCCCCAAACGGGCCGCGCCAGGCCTTCGCTTTCAGCCGCGATCATGGCCAAACCCAAGGCTGGCGCGGGGCAAGTGCTCCACACCCGCGCCAGCACTGGGCCGGCGCGCACTCACACGGCGAAAAGTGCCGCAATCAAGTCTCAACTGGTTGATTTCAAACATCATTTTTCTGCCAAAAAAAGTGGCAGGCTAATCAGACCCATGTATTGACGCCACTTTGCGGCCACTGCATGGACGTTAACCACACAGTTGTCCACAGCAACGGTGGATGACTCGGCGCGGTGCGCGCTGAAGCCGGATAAAGCGGCCCTTTTCAGCCGCCGGTGAGGCACAGGCTTGCCCCCATAATCGCCGCCGCTGTGTGGCCTGCTGGTGCCCATGAACGCCCGCAACCTGCCATGCAGCGCCCACCGCCCGAGCACCCGAGGCCACCCTTTGCTTTCGATCATACAAGCCGCTGGTTGGCCGATTTGGCCGCTGATCCTGTGCTCCATCGTCGCCCTGGCCATCGTCGTTGAACGCCTGATCAACCTGCGCCCTTCGCTGGTGGCGCCGGTCAGCTTGCTTGAAGAAGTGATGGCGGTGACGCGTGAGCGGCTGCCCAACCTGGAAGTGGTGAACAAGCTGGCGCAAACGTCTGAAATGGGCAGCGTGCTGGCCACCGGGTTGCGCAACGTGA
This sequence comes from Burkholderiales bacterium, assembly GCA_031381955.1. Lineage (GTDB taxonomy): Bacteria > Pseudomonadota > Gammaproteobacteria > Burkholderiales > Burkholderiaceae_C > Rubrivivax. Next base: position 1,887 of record JANMYI010000309.1, on the reverse strand, counting down.
TGGCCAACCCCAAGGCCAGCGAGCTGGATGTGCGCCAGTCGCTCGAGGGCGCCGGCCGCGTCGCACTGCACCGCCTGGAGCGCTACTTGAATGCGCTGGGCACCATCGCTTCGGCCGCGCCGCTGCTGGGGCTGTTCGGCACCGTCGTCGGCATGATCGAGATCTTCGGCTCGCAGTCGCCAACTGGCGGCTCCAATCCGCAGATGCTGGCGCACGGCATTTCGGTGGCCCTGTACAACACCGCGTTCGGGTTGATCATCGCCGTGCCGGCCTTGATGTTCCACCGCTACTTCCGCTCCCGAGTCGAGGAATACCAACTGACCATGGAGCTGGCCGCCGAGCGGCTGCTGCCCCAGTTGATGCGGCAAGCCGCGCGCACCGTTGCGGCACGCGCCGCCTGACCACGGCTGACCACGGCTGACAGCGCCATGAAGTTTTCGCGCCACCATGTTGATGAGCCCGAGATCAACCTGATCCCCTTCATCGACGTGTTATTGGTGATCCTCATCTTCTTGATGCTGTCGACCACCTATTCGCGCTTCACCGAACTGCAGCTCACCTTGCCCGCCGCCGACGCTGAAAAGATGCGCGAACGGCCGCATGAAATTCTGGTGGCCGTGGCCGCCGACGGGCGCACGCTGATCAACAAGCAACCGGTGGATGGGCGCAGCGTGGTCGCCCTGGCCACCGAACTCAGCGCCGCGGCCGCCGGCCATGCCGACGCTGCGGTGATCATTTCGGCTGACGCCATGTCGTCACATCAATCGTTCGTCAATGTGCTCGACGCCGCGCGGCGCGCCGGCCTGGCGCGCCTGACCATCGCCACCCAGGGCAGCAGCGGCACGCAGCCGTGAAGCTGCCGGCGGCGTGGGAGCAGGCCCTGGTGGCCGGCTGGTGGCGGCCGCACTGCACCGGCTGGCACCGCGCGCTGTTGCCGCCGGCCTGGCTGTATGGGGTTGCCATTGCCCTGCGCAAACTTGCCCTGCGCAAAAACTTGTTAGCCCCGGGTAGGCGCGCGCCCGTGCCCGTGGTGGTGGTGGGCAACCTGGTGCTCGGGGGTGCGGGCAAGACGCCCACCGTCATGGCCCTGGTGCAGGCTTTGCAAGCCGCTGGGCGCAAGCCAGGCGTGGTGTCGCGCGGCTATGGGCGCCGCGGTGATGAAGTCTGCGAGGTCACGCCGCAGGCCCAGGGTGCGCAGGTCGGCGACGAGCCGCTGTTGATCCGCCGCCGCACGGGCGTGCCGGTGTGGGTGGGCCGCGATCGCGCCGCAGCGGTGCGCGCCTTGTTGCAGGCGCAGCCGCAGGTCGACCTGATCGTTTGCGACGACGGCTTGCAGCACCTGGCCTTGCAGCGCGACGCGCAGGTCATCGTCTTCGACGAGCGCGGCGCGGGCAACGGGCAACTGCTGCCCGCCGGGCCTTTGCGCGAGCCTTTGCCCGCGGCCGTGCCGGCACGCACGCTGGTGCTCTACAACGCCCCCGCCGCCAGCACGCCACTGCCCGGCGCCTTGGTGCAGCGGCAACTGGCCGGCGCCGTGGCGTTGGCCGAGTGGTGGGCCGGCGCTGCACCCACCCTCGCTGCTCTGCAGGCCTTGCGCGGCTGCCCGGTGCTAGCCGCCGCCGGCTTGGCGCACCCGGCGCGCTTCTTCAACATGCTGCGTGCGGCGGGCCTGCAAATCACTGAACTGCCGTTGCCGGATCATCATGACTACACCACCCTGCCCTGGCCGCCAACCACGGCCGACGTGCTGGTGACCGAGAAAGACGCGGTGAAGATTGCACCGGGCCGCTTGGGCGGTACGCGGGTGTGGGTGGTGCCGCTAGACTTCCAGCTTCCTGAAGGATTCGTTGCCAACCTGCTGGTGCAGTGTTCGACACCGTGTGGAAC
>JANMYI010000295.1:0-2405 GCA_031381955.1 Burkholderiales bacterium | reverse complement strand
CGCATTCACCACCGAGGCGTTGATCTGGTCGCGCTCTTCGAACGTACGGTCGAGTTCCATCTTGCCGATGACCGAGCGCAACAACGTTTGCGCCAACTGGGTGATGGCGAAAACGTAGTTGCTGCTGCCATAGCTGGCGCGCATCGGGTCGGTGACCTGGAAGTAGATGATCCCGTCTACCTGCAACTGGGTGTTGTCGCGCGTGATGCAGACCTGGCTGGGCACGTCGAGTGGCACTTCCTTGAGCGAATGCTTGTAGGCCACGCGCTCGACGAAGGGCACCACGAAGCTCAGGCCCGGGGTGAGCGTGCGGTCGTACTTGCCCAGGCGCTCCACCACCCAGGCGTGCTGCTGCGGCACGATCTTGATGGCCTGGAAGACGAACACCACCGCAATGGCCAGCAGGATGAGCGAGATTTCCATGTCGTCTCCAGTTATTTGTTACGTTAATTTTCGCTCAAGCACCAGCCGGTTGCTGTGCACGGCGGCAATCACATGCTCACCCGGGTGGGGTTTGCCGTCGCCGCGAAAGCTGGCCTGCCAGGTGGAGCCGCGGTAGTTGACCTGCGCCTCGCCGTTGGCTGCCCAAGCGGCAACGTGCACTTGCTCGCCGACGTCAAGGTTCACGTCGCGGTTGCTTTCCACCGCCGCGGCGCGCGGTTCGCGCGAACGCTTGAAGTGCCACAGCATGGTTGCGCCAATACCCAACAGGGCGGCAGCCGTCATCTGCAGGCTTGGAGACAGGCCCAGATGTGCCGCGAGCGCGCCGGCCACGCAGCCCAGGGCGAGCATCAACAGGTAGAACGTGCCACTGGCCAGCTCTGCGGCCACCAGCACGCCGGCCAGCACCCACCAGGTGATCGGTGATTCAAGGCTCATCGCGCTTCTCCGGTGGCATGCCAGGCAGGCACGGGCTCAGCACAGTGTAGCTAGCCTAGTAGCTGGCCCTACACTGCGCCCCTTTTTTCACTGCCCACTGGCCCAGGAGCCTGACGCCCATGCTGCGCTTTCACTTTCCCATCGTCATCATCGACGAGGACTTCCGCTCCGAGAACACCTCGGGCCTGGGCATCCGCGCGCTGGCCCAGGCGATCGAGAAGGAAGGCTTCGAGGTGCTGGGCGTGACCAGCTATGGCGACCTGAGCCAGTTCGCGCAGCAGCAAAGCCGCGCCTCGGCGTTCATCTTGAGCATCGACGATGAAGAGTTCACCCCCGGCCCCGAACTCGACCCGGCGGTGCTGAACCTGCGCAAGTTCATCCAGGAGATTCGCTTTCGCAACGTCGACATCCCGATCTATTTGTACGGCGAAACGCGCACCAGCCAGCACATCCCCAACGACATCCTGCGCGAGCTGCACGGCTTCATTCACATGTTCGAAGACACGCCGGAGTTCGTGGCTCGGCACATCATCCGTGAGTCGAAAAGTTACCTCGACGGTGTGGCCCCGCCGTTCTTCAAGGCGCTGGTGGACTATGCACAAGACGGCTCCTACTCCTGGCACTGCCCCGGCCATTCGGGTGGCGTGGCCTTTCTGAAGAGCCCAGTGGGGCAGATGTTCCACCAGTTCTTCGGCGAGAACATGCTGCGCGCCGACGTGTGCAACGCGGTGGATGAACTTGGCCAGTTGCTCGATCACACCGGCCCGGTGGCGGCCAGCGAAAAAAACGCTGCGCGCATCTTCAACGCCGACTATTGTTTCTTCGTCACCAACGGTACCAGCACCAGCAACAAGATGGTGTGGCACCACACCGTGGCGCCGGGCGACGTGGTGGTGGTCGACCGCAACTGCCACAAGAGCATCCTGCACAGCATCATCATGACCGGCGCGGTGCCGGTGTTCCTGACGCCGACGCGCAACCACTACGGGATCATCGGCCCGATCCCCGAAAGTGAGTTCTCGCCCGCGGCCATCCGCAAGAAGATCGCCGCCAACCCGCTGCTGTCACACGTGGACGCGGCCACCGTCACGCCGCGCATCCTGACGCTGACGCAGAGCACTTACGACGGCGTGCTCTACAACACCGAGACCATCAAGCACGCGCTGGACGGCTACATCGACACTTTGCACTTCGACGAAGCCTGGTTGCCGCACGCCGCCTTCCACAAGTTCTACAGCACCTTCCACGCCATGGGCAAGAGCCGCCCGCGACCCAAGGACCAGCTGGTCTTCGCCACCCAGAGCACGCACAAGCTGCTGGCCGGCATCAGCCAGGCGTCGCAGGTGCTGGTGCAGGACGCGCAGAACCAGAAGCTCGATCGCCACCTCTTCAACGAGGCTTACCTGATGCACAGCTCGACCAGCCCGCAGTACGCGATCATCGCGTCGTGCGACGTGTCGGCGGCGATGATGGAAGCGCCGGGCGGCCGCGCGCTGGTCGAAGAAAGCATCTCGGAGGCACTCGAC
>JANMYI010000273.1:0-3889 GCA_031381955.1 Burkholderiales bacterium | reverse complement strand
AGGCCTACCTGAACTACCTGGCCGCGCTGCGCGGCATGGGCTTCACCATGGTTGAAGTGGGTGGCCTGCTCAAGCTGGTGCCCGAGGCCGACGCCAAGTTGCAAACCGGCAGCGTGGTGGTGGGCGAAGCCACCGCGCGCGGCGACCAGGTGCTGACTCAGGTGTTCACGTTGCGCCACGAAAACCCGAACAACCTGGTGGCCGTGCTGCGCCCGCTCATCAGCGCCAACAACACCATCAACGCCAGCCCGGGCAACAACTCGCTGGTCATCACCGATTACGCCGACAACCTGCAGCGCATTGCCAAGATCATTGCCGCACTCGACCAGCCCGCTGCCACCGACCTCGAAATCGTGCCGTTGCGCCACGCCGTGGCCAGCGACATCGTGGGCCTGGTGCAGCGCCTGGCTGAAAGCAGCGGCGCACCGGGCACCCCCGGCCTGCCCGGCGCGGCCGGCGGCGGCGCCACCAGCGTGGTGGCCGATGTGCGCAGCAACTCGCTGATCGTTCGCGCCCCCAACCCGGCGCGCATGAACAGCATCAAAGGCATCATCGAAAAGCTCGACCATGCCAACAACCGCGCCGGCGGCGGGCCGGGCGGCAACATCTGGGTCGTGCACTTGAAAAACGCCGATGCCACCAAGCTGGCCTCGGTACTGCGCGCGGCCTTCAGCGCCGGCGCGGGCGGCGGCGTGGGCGCCAGCACCGCTGCCCCGGCCGCACAGACCATTACGGCCGCCGGCGGGGCCACGGCGGCCACCGCGCCCGTTCAAGCGTCGCAAGGGCCTTCAACGGGCGGCTTCATCCAGGCCGACCCGTCGACGAATTCCTTGATCATCACCGCCGCCGAGCCGCTGTATCGGCAACTGCGCAATGTGATCGAACAACTCGACTCGCGCCGCGCGCAGATTTTTGTGGAGTCGATGATCGTCAAGGTCGATGCTGAAAAGGCGGCCGAGCTGGGCTTCCAGTGGCAAAACCTGTTCGGCAACAAGGGCGATGGTTCCATCGTCGGCGCCGGCACCAACTTCGGCACCGGCAACGCCAACATCGTCAACCTCAGCGCGGCCGTGGCCGGTGGGCGCCTCACCGCCGGGAAGGCACTTGAGAATGGCATCCCGGCCGGTCTGAACATTGGCGTGTTGAAGAAGATTGGCGACTTCTACACCCTGGGCGCCTTGGCGCGGTTCATGGAAACCAATGTCGGCGCCAACGTGCTTTCAACGCCAACGCTCATGACCCTGGACAACGAAGAAGCCAAGATCGTGATCGGCTCCAACGTGCCCTTCGTCACCGGCACCTTCACCAACACCGGCACCGGCACCGGCGCCACCAACCCGTTCCAGACCATCGAGCGCAAAGACGTGGGCCTGACGCTGCGCGTGAAGCCGCAGATCGGTGAAGGCGGCACGATCCGCATGACCATCTACCAGGAGAACTCGTCGGTCTCGGCCAACTCCGCCAACGGCCCGACCACCGACAAGAGCGCGATCGAAACCACCGTGGTCATCGACGACGGCCAGACGATGGTGCTGGGCGGCTTGCTCAAAGACGAATACACCGACAACGAAGGCCGCGTGCCTGGCCTGGCCGATGTGCCCGTTCTGGGTTGGCTGTTCAAGGGCGAACAACGTCGGCGCGTGAAGAGCAACCTGATGGTGTTTTTGCGCCCGGTGGTGATCCGTTCACAGGAAACGTCCGACAGCCTGAGCCTCGATCGCTACGACACCATCCGCTCGCAGCAAAAAGACAAGCAACCCACGCCCCACGTGCTGCTGCCGATTGGTGATGCACCGGTGTTGCCGCCGATGCGCGCGCCCCAACCTGCCGTAGCGCCGGCCAGCGCGCCGGCCCGCAAGTAAGCCGGGGGCCTTGATGCGTTCACGCCACCCCTTGCCGTACGCCTTTGCCAAGGCGCACAACCTGCTGCTCGAAGACGACGGCGAACAGATGGTGCTGTGGGTGGGCGAGAACGCAACGCCTTCGGCCTTGTCTGAAGTGCAGCGGCTGTTCGATGTCGATATTTTCGAAAGCCACGACGGTGCCGCGCTGTCGCAGCGCATCGCCACGTCCTACTCGGGTGGCGAGGGCAGCGCGCTGTCGGTGGTGGGTGAAGTCGAAAGCGCGGTCGATCTGAGCCGCCTGATGCAAGACATTCCGGCCGTGGAAGACTTGCTCGAAGCCAGCAACGACGCGCCCATCATCCGCATGCTCAACGCCCTGCTCACGCAGGCCGCGAAAGACGGCGCCAGCGACATCCACATCGAACCCTACGAACGCTCCAGTGCGGTGCGCTTTCGCGTTGACGGCAGCCTGCGCGAAGTGGTGCAACCTAACAAGGCGCTGCATGCGGCATTGATCTCGCGGCTGAAGATCATGGCCGAGCTCGACATCGCCGAAAAGCGCCTGCCGCAAGACGGCCGCATTTCGCTGCGCATCGGCGCGCGCGCCATCGACGTGCGCGTGTCCACCTTGCCCACCGGCCACGGCGAGCGCGCCGTGCTGCGCCTGCTCGACAAGAGCGAATCGAAGTTCACGCTCGAAGGCCTGGGCATGAGCGGCGACGTGCTCACCGCGTTCGACAAACTGGTGCACCAGCCGCACGGCATCGTGCTCGTCACCGGCCCCACGGGTTCGGGCAAGACGACCACGCTGTATGCATCGTTGGGCCGCATCGACACCACCAGCATCAACGTGCTCACGGTCGAAGACCCGGTCGAATACGAGCTGGCCGGCATTGGCCAGACGCAAGTCAACGCCAAGATCGACCTCACGTTCGCCAAGGCCCTGCGCGCCATCCTGCGCCAGGACCCGGAAGTCATCATGATCGGCGAGATCCGCGACTATGAAACCGCGCAGATCGCCATCCAGGCCTCGCTCACCGGCCACCTGGTGCTGGCCACGGTGCACACGAATGACGCGCCCAGCACGGTGACGCGCCTCATCGACATGGGCGTGGAGCCCTTCTTGCTCAGCAGCTCATTGCTCGGTGTGTTGGCGCAGCGCCTGGTGCGCAAGCTGTGCGTGGTGTGCAAGAAGCCCGATGCCCGCGGCCGCTACCACCCGGTGGGCTGCGAACAATGCGGCCAGACCGGCTACAAGGGCCGCACCGGCGTGTACGAGTTGATGGTGGCCGACGACAAGCTGCGCTCACTCATCCACAGCCGCGCCGCCGAAAGCCAGATCTTCGTGGCCGCTGAAGCCGCCGGTTTGCGCTCGATGCGCGAAGACGGCGAGCGGCTGGTCACTGAAGGCGTCACCAGCCCCGAAGAAGTGCTGCGCGTGACGCGGGAGTAATCACCTTGCCCGCGTTCCGCTTTGAGGCCATCGATTCCAAGGGCAAGGCCAGCGACGGCGTCGTCGAGGCCGACACGCCGCGCGGCGCGCGCACCCAGTTGCGCAACCAGGGCCTCGTGCCGCTGTTGGTGAGTGAAATCACCAGCGCGCAGCGCCAGGCCGGGCGCGGCTTCGGCCGGCGCGCCTTCAACGCCACCGGCCTGACGGTGTGGACGCGCCAGATGGCCGGGCTGGTGAGCGCCGGGCTGCCGCTGGAACGCGCGCTGGCCGCGTTGGCCGATGAAGCCGAGGTACCCGCCCAACGCGAGCTGGTGGCGCACCTCAAGAGTGAAGTGAATGCCGGCTCGCCCTTTGCCCAGGCCTTGGGCGCCGCGCCGCGCGAATTTGACGAGGTCTACCGCGCCGTGGTGGCCGCCGGTGAACAAAGCGGCGCGCTGGGCCTGGTGCTGGAGAAGCTGGCCGATGACCTGGAAGCGCGCCAGGCGTTGAAGGCCAAGCTGATGGGCGCCATGCTGTACCCGACGGTGGTGTCGGTGATCGCGCTGGTGATCGTGATCTTCCTGCTCACCTACGTGGTGCCGCAGGTGGCCAC
>JANMYI010000428.1:0-3851 GCA_031381955.1 Burkholderiales bacterium | reverse complement strand
GGCCGTGCTGCTGGCCGATGGGCGCCGGCTGCACCTGCTGTTCAGCCCCAACGCGTCAGGCGGCAGCATCCAGCTGCGCGACGCCCAGGGCGGTGTGTTGGTGGATGAAGTGCTGCCCACCGGGGTGGCCAAGGTGCCTGTTTTCAAACAATAGGTTCAAGTAGCAGGTTCAAGTAATAGGACGATCGATGTACGAGCCCTTGTTCCGCCACGCCCTGTTCCCGGTCTATGAAACGCTGGTCAAGCGGCGCAGCACGGCCATGTATGTGGCGCAGTACGAACAAGGGCAGTGGCTCAAGCCCGCGGCATTGCAGCGCCTGCAACTCGACAAACTTAACGCGCTGCTGGCCCATGCCTGGGCCGAAGTGCCGTTCTTGCAGCGCCATTGGCGCGAGCACGGCTGCCAGCCTGGCGCTCTGGCCAGCGTGGCTGAACTGGCGCGCTACCCGCTGTTGACCAAGGCCCAGATCACCGCGAACTACGCCGACATGTTGGCGCGCAACTGGCGCGGCAAGACCTTGAGCAAGACCACGGGCGGCTCCACCGGCGACCCGTTCCGCTTTGAATACACGATGGACGTGTACGCCCGGCGCACGGCGGTGATGTGGCGCGGCTACGGCTGGGCCGGTGCCAGCCTGGGCACGCGCACGGCCTACCTGTGGGGCTCCGGGCCGCCCAAGAGCGGCTGGCCAGGTTTGAAAGACAAGCTCTATCACAACGCCTTCAACCGCCGCTTCTTCGATGCCTTCGGCCTGAGCGACACCAACGTCGACCAGTACATCGACGACATCACCGCCTACCGGCCCAAAGCCCTGGTGGGCTACGTTGCGCCCGTGGTGCTGCTGGCGCGGCGCATGCTGCAAACCGGGCGCCAGCTCAGCGGCCTGCGTGGGGTGATCACCGGAGCCGAGGCGCTGTATGGCGCCGAGCGGCGCGACATCGAAGCCGCATTCGGCGCGCCCGTGTTCAACACCTACGGCACGCGCGAGGTCATGCTGTTGGCGGCCGAATGCGCACAGCACAAGGGCCTGCATCTGAGCGCTGACCACCTGCTGGTTGAAACGGTGGCCGACGACGGGCGTGCGCTGCAAGGCGAGTCCGGTGCCGTGGCCGTGACCGATCTGCACAACCTGGGCATGCCCATGGTGCGCTACCTGAATGGCGACCGTGCCACCTTGAGCCAGAGCGCCTGCGCCTGCGGTCGCGGCCTGCCTCTGCTGGAGTCCGTGGACGGCCGCGTGCTGGACATGATCCGAACGCCCGATGGCCGTGCTTTGCTGGGCGAGTTCTTCGTCTACGTGATGCTCGAATGGCCCGAGGTGAAGAAGTGGCAGGTGGTGCAGACCGCGCCGGACTGCGTGCAGTTCCGCCTGGTGCTGGCGCAGCCCTGGCCGGCAGCGCAGAAAGACCTGCTGCGCCAGCGCGTGCACGCCAAGAGCGGGCCGGGCATGCGCGTGGAGGTGGTGGAAGTGGACGCCATTGACAACGTGGGGGCGGGCAAGCGCCGTCTCACCGTTTCTTTGGCGAACGCGCGTCAGCACAGCCTGTAGCCACCGCCTTTGAACAGTGGGAAGTTCGATGTACGAGCGCTTGTTCCGTGATGCTTTGTTCCCCGCCTACGAAACCCTGATCAAGCAGCGCAACACGGCGTCCCCGCCCAAGCGCGGCTGGCCCCAAATGAAGCTGCGCCTCTATCACGCCGCATTCAACCGGCGCTTCTTCAACGTGTTCGACCTCAGCGATGCCAACATCGATGACTACATCAACGACATCGCGGCCTACCGCCCCGCGGCCTTGGTGGGCTTCGTAGCTCCGGTGGTGCTGGTGGCTCGGCACATGCTGCAAGCAGGCCGCCAGATGACCGGCCTGCGTGCCGTGCTCACGGGCGCCGAGGCCCTGCACGGGCCCGAGCGGCGCGACATTGAAGCGGCGTTCGGTTGCCCGGTGTTCAACACCTATGGCTCGCGCGAAGTGATGCTCATGGCCAGCGAGTGCGAATTGCACACCGGCCTGCATGTCAACGCCGACCACCTGTTGCTCGAAACGGTGAATAACAAGGGTAAGGTGCTGATTGGTGAATCGGGCGACGTGGCGCTGACCGACCTGCACAACTTCGGCATGCCCATGGTGCGCTACCTGAATGGCGACCGTGCCACGTACGCTGCGGCAGCCTGCGTCTGTGGCCGAGGGCTGCCGTTGCTGCACAGCCTGGATGGGCGCGTGCTGGACATGATCCACACCCCCGATGGCCGGCACTTGCCCGGCGAATTCTTCGCCCACACCATGGTCGAGTTTCCCGAAGTGCGCAAATGGCAGCTCGTGCAGACCGCATCGGATGCACTCGAATACCGTGTCATCGCCCCCGACGGCTGGCCGCAGGAGCGCCAAGACCTGCTGCTCGCGCGCCTGCGTGCCAAGTGTGGTGAGGCGCTGGCGCTGGATGTGTGCGTGGTGGAGGCGATTGCCGACAGCGCCTCGGGCAAGCGCCGTTTGACCGTGGCGCTGCCCAACCGACCGCAACAGTGATCACGCTGTACGGCATCGCCAACTGCGACACCGTGCGCCGGGCGCGGGCCTGGCTGGTCCAGGCGGGTGTGGCGCACGAGTTTCACGACTTCAAGAAGCGCGGTGTGCCAGACGCCGAAGCACATGCCTGGGTGGCGGCACTGGGCTGGGAGGCCTTGCTCAACCGCCAAGGCAGCACTTGGCGCCATCTTGACCCGGTGGAACAAAACGCCGTGGTTGACCAGGCCGGCGCGCTGGCGCTGATGCATCGGCACAGCAGCGTCATCAAGCGCCCCGTGGTGCGCTGGGCAGACGGCAGCATCACAGTGGGCTTCAAAGCCGATGTCTGGCTGGCCTGCCTCAAATGAACGCGCACTTTTGGGTCGTGGCCTGCACACACGCGGTGCATACACAATCGAATTTGCGCCAATGACGGCCACGATCGCGCCTTCACCCCGCACCATAAGGAACGCGTGACGTGCAGGCGTGGTGCAGCGCCCAACGCTGGCGCATTCAACCAACAGGAGACAAAAATGGATCAAGTCAAGCAGGGCACCGATGCCTTGTTCATCTTGCTCGGCGCCATCATGGTGCTGGCCATGCACGCGGGCTTTGCCTTTCTTGAGCTGGGCACGGTGCGCAAGAAAAACCAGGTCAATGCGCTGGTCAAGATCCTGGTCGATTTCTCGGTCTCGACCATCGCCTACTTCTTCGTCGGCTACAGCGTGGCCTATGGCGTGAGCTTTTTCACCGGCGCCGAAACGCTGGCCGCGAAGAACGGCTACGAGTTGGTGAAGTTCTTCTTCCTGCTCACCTTTGCTGCGGCCATTCCGGCCATCGTCTCGGGCGGTATTGCCGAGCGCGCGCGCTTCGGCCCGCAGCTCATTGCCACCGGCGTGCTGGTGGGCTTGATCTACCCGCTGTTCGAAGGTGTCGCATGGAACGGGCAGTTTGGCGTGCAGGCCTGGATCAAGGCCACCACCGGCGCCGAGTTTCACGACTTTGCCGGCAGCGTGGTGGTGCATGCCGTGGGCGGCTGGATCGGCCTGGTGGCCGTGCTGCTGCTGGGCGCGCGCAGCAACCGTTATCGCAAAGACGGCGGCATCAGCGCGCACCCGCCGTCGAGCATCCCGTTCCTGGCATTGGGCGCCTGGGTGCTGGCCGTGGGCTGGTTCGGCTTCAACGTGATGAGCGCGCAGACCATCGACAAAATCTCCGGCCTGGTGGCGGTGAACTCGCTCATGGCCATGGCCGGCGGCACGCTGGTGGCCACGCTGATGGGACGCAACGACCCGGGCTTTGCCTACAACGGCCCGCTGGCCGGGCTGGTGGCGGTGTGCGCGGGC
>JANMYI010000171.1:0-8173 GCA_031381955.1 Burkholderiales bacterium | reverse complement strand
GAGCCGTTTTTCCACAGTGAATGAGCCGGTGCTTCACCTTTGGACCGAACTCCTCCGTTCCCTGCCCGAAGCCCGCTTGCTCCTGCTCTGTCCGGAGGGCGACGCCCGGGCGCGCGTGCTCGCCCATTTCGCCGCGGGCGGCATCGGAGGCAGCCGGATCGAATTCACGGGCAATCTGTCGCGCGCAGACTATCTGGCGCTCTATCGGCGGATCGATGTCGCGCTCGATCCCTTCCCCTACAATGGCCACATGACCACCTGCGATGCCCTGTGGATGGGCGTGCCGGTGGTCAGCCTGAAGGGCCGCACCTTCGCCAGCCGCGTGGGTGCCAGCCTGCTGCACGCAGCGGGGCTGGATGAGCTGGCCTGTACCAGCCCGGCGCAGTACAGGAACACGGTGGTCGAGCTGGCCAACGACGCGCCACGCCGCGCGCGGCTGCACGCGCAGCTTGAAGAACAACGTTTGACATCAGCCTTGTTCAACGGCGAACTCTTTGCCCGCCGTTTCGAAGCGCTGGTGCAGCGCATCTGGCAGCGCGCTTGCGCGGGGTTGCCGGCCCAGCATCTTGAGGCGGAGGTGACGGCCCCAAGCTCACTTTGTTCGCAGCCCCCGAGGGGCGCTGCAGGCCCTTCGGGCGGCCGGGCGGGCCTGCAATGAAAGCCGTCATCCTCGCCGGTGGCCTGGGCACCCGCCTGGCCGAAGAAACCGCGGTGCGGCCCAAACCGATGGTGGAAGTGGGCGGCAAGCCGGTGCTGTGGCACATCCTGAAAACGTATTCGCACCACGGCATCAATGACTTCATCATTTGCCTGGGCTACCGCGGCTATGTCATCAAGGAATACTTTGCCAACTACTTCCTGCACATGTCGGACGTGACGTTTGACCTGGCGGAAAACCGCATGGAAGTCTGCCACCGCCACTGCGAGCCCTGGCGTGTGACGCTGGTCGATACCGGCGACGCCACCCAGACCGGCGGGCGCCTGAAGCGCGTGCGCGACTACCTCGATGATGGTGAGCCGTTCTGCTTCACCTATGGCGACGGCCTGGCCGATGTGAACGTGACCGAGTTGGTGCAGTTTCATCGCCAGCAGGGCTGCCGCGCCACGCTCACCGCGGTGCAACCACCGGGGCGTTTTGGTGCGCTGGACATCACCGGCCACAGCATCCAGCGCTTTGCGGAAAAGCCGCAGGGCGACGGCGCTTCGGTCAACGGCGGCTACTTCGTGCTGCAACCCGACGTGCTGGATCTGATCAACGACGACACCACGGTGTGGGAGCGCGAGCCGCTGGAGCAGCTCGCCCACAGCGGCCAGCTTTCGGCCTATGCACACCGCGGTTTTTGGCAACCCATGGACACGCTGCGCGACAAGATGAAGCTCGAAGAACTTTGGCAAACGGGCCAGGCGCCCTGGAAGGTATGGGAATGAGCCCCCGCACGGCCGTTCCGAAGGGGGCTCGCCCCGCAGTGCGCAGCACGAAGGGATTCAATTGAGCCCCCGCACGACCGTTCCGAAGGGGGCTCGCCCCGCAGTGCGCAGCACGAAGGGATTCAATTGAGAAGAGATCGCTTTTACTTCGCCACGCAAGACTTTGAAACGGTCTTCGGCGGCGCCTACCAGGGCCGGCGCGTGCTGGTCACCGGCCACACTGGCTTCAAGGGTTCGTGGCTGGCCTTGTGGCTGCGCATGATGGGCGCGCAGGTACACGGCCTGGCGCTGCCCGCTGCGCAAGCCCCCAACCATTGGCAACTGCTGGGCTTGCCGGTGACCGAAAGCCTGTGCGACTTGCGCGACGCGCCGGCGGTGAAGGCCGCGGTGCAGCGCTTTGCGCCTGAAGTGATCTTTCACCTGGCGGCGCAACCGCTGGTGCGCCGTGGCTACAAGGAACCGATGGACACCTGGGGCAGCAACCTGATGGGTCTGGTGCACTTGTTCGAGGCCGTTCGCGCCACCCCCAGCGTGCGCGTGGTGGTGAACGTCACCTCAGACAAATGTTATGAACAGAGTGGCGCACGCCGTGCGTTCGTTGAGAACGACGCGCTGGGCGGGCACGACCCGTACAGCGCTTCCAAGGCCTGCGCCGAGTTGCTCAGCGCCAGCTACCGCGCAAGCTACTTCAGCCACGACGATGGGCGCGGCCACATCGTGGCCCTGGCCACCGCGCGCGCCGGCAATGTGCTGGGCGGCGGTGACTGGGGTGCCGACCGACTGGTGCCCGACCTGGTGCGTGGCGTCACGCACGCTCAGGCCACGCCGGTGCGCAACCCGAATGCCACCCGCCCCTGGCAACATGTGCTGGACCCGTTGGCGGGCTACCTGCTGCTCGGCCAGCGCTTGCTCAACGACAGGCACGACCGCGGCGAGGCTTTCAACTTCGGGCCGGATGCAGCCAGCCATATTCCTGTGCGCAGCCTGATCGACAAGCTGGCCGCACGCTGGCCGGCGATTCGCTATGAGCCTGATGACAGCCCGCAGCCGCATGAAGCGCCCTGGCTGGCACTGGATTGCAGCAAGGCCCATGCGCAGCTCGGATGGCGCCCGGCTTGGAACATCGACACCGCGCTGGCGCGCACCGCGCAGTGGTATCGCAGGCTGCACCAACACGGCGAGGTGTGCAGTGGCGATGACTTGCGCGCCTATCTGCAAGACGCCAAAGCGTTGAACCTGGCATGGGCGAAGTGATTGAAACACCCCCTACGCGCTTCGCGCGCCCCCTCAAGGGGGCAACGCCAGCGGCCCGGCAAAGCCGGTTCCGCGGCGTTCGCATGGTTTCGTCAGCGTCGATATGAGTGAGTTGATTGCCCACCCCACCGCCCTGGCCGGCTTGTGGGAACTTGAGTCCGCAGCGGTGGGCGACGCGCGCGGCCGCTTCATGCGCCTGTGGTGCGAAGCCACCATGCAACGCATTGCGCCGCTCGCGCATGTGGTGCAGGTGAACCAGTCCTTCAGCACCGAACGCGGCACCATTCGCGGCCTGCACTTCCAGCGTGCCCCAGCGCTGGAAGGCAAACTGGTGCGCTGCCTGCGCGGCCGGGTGTTTGATGTGGCGGTGGACCTGCGCGCCGGCTCTGACACCTGTCTGCACTGGCATGGCGTGGAGTTGAGTGAACACGGCCAACGCCAGTTGTGGATTCCACCGGGCTTTGCGCATGGTTTCCAAACGTTGAGTGATGACGTGGAGATGCTGTACCTGCACAGCGCCGCGTATGCACCGCAGCATGAAGGCGGCCTGCGCTTTGACGACCCGCGCCTGGGCATTGCCTGGCCGCTCACACCCACCCAAGTGTCGGCGCGCGACCGCTCGCATGCCTTGTTGGGCGATGCACTGGAATGGGCCTGCTCGTGAAGTGCCGCCATTGCGCTACCGCATTGCATGAGCGCGGTCATTTGTTCGTTGACCTTGGTGCCGCGCCGCCGTCGAACGCTTTTCTCACGGCTGCGCAACTGGGCCAACCCGAAACGCACTTCCCACTCAAGGTCTTCACCTGCCCAGAGTGCTTTTTGGTGCAGGTGGATGAAGTGCAGCACCACGCCGCGCTGTTCAGCCCGGACTATGCTTACTTCTCGTCCTACTCGGCCTCGTGGTTGGCTCATGCCAAACGTTACGTTGATGCCGCTGTGCCTCTGCTGGGCCTGAACCGCCAAAGCCTGGTGATGGAGGTGGCCTCGAACGACGGCTACTTGCTGCAATACATGCTGCAAGCCGGTGTGCCGAGCGTCGGCGTTGAGCCCACGCAGAGCACGGCCGCAGTGGCGCGGCAGCGCGGCATTGACAGCATCGGTGAATTCTTCGGCCGCGACTTCGCCCTGCGCTTTGTACGCCAACGCCGCTTGGTCGACTTGCTGGTGGCCAACAACGTGCTGGCCCATGTGCCTGATATCAATGACTTCGTGGCCGGCATTGCCGAGGTGTTGGCGCCCACGGGTGCGGCCAGCATTGAGTTTCCGCACCTGCTGCAACTGGTGCGCCACGGCCAGTTCGACACCATCTACCACGAGCACTTTTCCTATCTGAGCCTGCACACGGTGCAGCGCATTGCCCGCGGCGCCGAATTGGTGGTGTGGGATGTGGAAGAACTGCCCACCCATGGCGGCTCGCTGCGCGTGTGGCTGCAACACGCCAGCCACCCGCGTTCGGCCACCGAGCGTGTTCATGCGCTGCTGGCCACGGAGCGCGAAGCCGGCATGTTGCAGCTGAGCTTCTATGAAGGCTTTCAGCGCCGCTGCGAAGCCATCAAGGATGCACTCGTGTCATTCCTGATCGAGCAAAAGCAGGCCGGGCGCAGCGTGGCAGCGTATGGCGCTGCGGCCAAGGGCAACACCTTGCTCAACTACGCCGGCGTGCGGCCTGACTTGCTGCCGTATGTGGTGGATGCGTCGCCACACAAGCAGGGGCGGTTCTTGCCGGGCTCGCGCATACCGGTGCTGAGCCCCGAGCACTTGCTTGAGCGGCGGCCGCGGTTCATCTTGATCCTGCCTTGGAACCTACGTGAAGAGATCACCACGCAACTTGCGCCAGCGCGTGAATGGGGCGCACAGTTTGTGACTGCGGTGCCGAATTTGCGTGTCTGGTAGCCCGCCTGGAAGCGCCGGGCGAGGCCAGTTTTCGAACGCATTCAAACGCGCAAAAAATGTAGCAAAAGGTTGAAACTACATAGGTAAAAATGGTCGCATGCAATCTCGCACATTAAAGCGCAACCGTGCGCGTTGAAATTGAGCGACCATGGCCACCCGATCGGTCAGCCAATACGCTTCCCCGCACCAGTTTGAGCCCCTCTTGCCCGAGCAGGCCAAGTTGGCGCCCTTGCTGGAGCGTGCCAGTGACTTGAACCGCGCTGCCACGGCGCTGGGCTCGGCCGCGGCGGCGTCGGCGCAACTTGAGCTGCGCGGCTTGTTGCGCGCCATGAATTCGTACTACACCAATCGCATCGAGGGCGAACACACCCGCCCCAGTGACATCGAGCGTGCGTTGCAGGCAGACTTTTCTTCCAATGCCGATCTGGCGCGCAAGCAGCGCTTGGCCCTGGCGCACATTCACACCGAGCAGGCCTGTGAAGGTGAATTGAACGCCCGCCTGGCAGCCGGCGAAGCGGTGGTGCCATGGCTGTATTCAACTGACGCTTTGCTGTGGCTGCACAAGCAATTGTTTGCGGGCCTGAACGATCAAGACTTGGCCTTGAGCGACGGCACACGCATGGTGGCCGGGCGCTTGCGGCGCCGTCAGGTGGCAGTGGGCCAGCATGAAGCACCCACTGCGGCGTCATTGCCGCAATTTTTGGCACGTTGGGGCCAGGTTTATGGCGCGGCGCGGCGCGGTGAAGAGTCTGTGGTGGCGCTGGCCGCATCGCACCGCCGCCTGGCCTGGATGCACCCTTTTCTAGACGGCAATGGCCGAGTGGCGCGCTTGCACACCCATTTACTGCTGCATGCCATGGGTCTGAGCAATGGCCTGTGGTCGCCACTGCGCGGCTATGGGCGCAGCGAAGCGCGCTACAAGGCTCTGCTGCAAGCGGCTGACGAACACCGCCGTGGCGATCTTGATGGGCGCGGTAATTTGAGCCAGGCAGCGTTGGTGGATTGGGTGCAGTACACGTTGGACATCTGCATTGACCAGATTCAGTTCATGGCTCAACTGCTCGATGTGCGCGCCATGCGTGAACGCATCGCTGCGGCGTTGGCATTCGAGGCTTCGGCCAGCAAGACAGGTGTGCGGCAGGAAGCCTTGTCACCCTTGCACTATCTGTTTGCCACCCAGGGCGAACTGAGCCGGGCCGAATTCAAGACCATGTGCGGTTTGGGTGAGCGCACGGCCACCGAGGCGCTGTCTGCCTTGCTGCGTGAAGGCTTTTTGGCCAGCGACTCGCCTTACGGCAAGCTGCGGTTTGCCGTGCCACGCCATGCGTTGCGGTTTTACTTTCCGGCGCTGTGGCCCGAGGCTGAGCAAGACCAGGTGTTGTTGCAGGCCGAGCGTGCGCGCCTGAGTGTTAACGTTTTGCGTGGGGCGTGGTTGTGGGGGGGTTTGCGGGGCGCAATGGGCGGGGGCGCTCGGGGGGGGTGGGGGCTGAAGCCGCGGCCAGCCCTGCGGGCCGGCTGCCCTCAGTCACGGGCGCTTCGGGGCGCGCCGCTTAACTCGCTTCGCGAACGGCGTTCGCTGCGCTCAGACAGGCGCGGCGAGTATGTTGACGAAGCGCGTGAGTACACGCGCCGCCCCGAACCACCCGCGCCTTCGGCGCTGGCTTCTTCATGCCCCCACCCACCCCGACCACCCTCGACGCGACCGCATGGTGAGCAACACAGGGCACCCGGCTCGCAGAGCCGGGCCCTGCCGTCTGAACCCCGGTCGCCATCGGAGTGCGACCTTGCGCGCGCTACCGTAGCGAGTGATGAACCAAGTCGCTCAAACCACGCGCTTCAAATACCCATCCGGCGCCACCGTCACCATCAGCTTGTGTGGCCAGCCCGCATCAATCTCAAAGCCGCGGTTGCCAGCCAGCCATTTGTGCACCGCTGTCTTGGGGTTGTTTCCCACGTCCCAAGGCCGGTCGACAAAAAAGCCCTTGGGCATGTCTTCAACAAAGGTGTCGTACACCACGCAATAACTGCCCACGCTGACCAACGGCGCATAGGCTTGCAATTCGGACAGCACATGGCTTTCGGTGTGCATCGAGTCGAGCAGCACCAGCACGCGCTTGAAGCCCTGTGCCGCGGCATGCACCTGGGCCACGGTATCGGCGGCGATGGCCGAGCCCTGAATCATGTGGATGTAGTGGTGCAGCGGGTGCGACTCGATGGCCTGGCGGTTGTGCGCGCGGATGTCGATGTCCACGCCGATCACCCGGCGCCGCGGTGCGCGCGGGTCGAGCACGGTGCCTTGCTGCGCGGCATCACACAAGTCAAGCAAGGCCAGCAGGCTGGCGCTGAGCATCAGCGACCCGCCGTGGGCAATGCCGGTTTCAATGATCAGATCGGGCCGCACCTGCCACACCAGCTCTTGCAGGGCCACCATGTCCTGTGGGTACTGAATGATCGGCCGGCCCAGCCAGTCGAAGTTGTAGACGTACTGCTTGGCCATCGACGCCGCCAGCCAGGCTTGCGACAAGGCCTGGAAGCCATCGTCATGCGCGTACCCGGCCAGGCGCTGGGCGCGTTCGTGATGAAACTGTTCAACCGGGTGGCTTTGCATGAAGGTCTTTTCTTTCAGGCGCGACAGGCTTGTTCAATGGCCAGCAGCTCGGGCAGTTTGCTCAGCAACGGCGTGGGCTGCCAGTTGAATTCGCGCTGCATGCGGGCAATCGATACCGGCGCCGGGTGGGGCAGGCGCTGCGTGCGGCTGGCGGCCAGCTTGACGCCGGCCAGTTCACCGAGCCGCTCAAATAGCGTGGCATTGCTGAGGTTGACGCCGCTGGCCACGTTGTAGGCGGCCTGCGTACCGCGGGTGGCGATGTGCACCAGCGCCGCCAACACGTCGCTGATGTGCACATAGTCGCGCACGGCGTGACTGCATGAGTCGATAGTTAATGACCCGCGTTGCGCACGCACCTGGCGCAGCAAGTCGCCCAGAAAGCCGGGTGAGTCATCAACGCCGGCGTAAACGCAGCTCAGCCGTGCCACGCGCGCGCGCCCGCCGCTGGCATGGCGGCACAACGCCTCGCCCAAGGCCTTGGACAGGTCGTACACATGGCGCGGCTGGGCTGGGTTGAGCGCCAGGTGGCTGTCTTCGTCGGCCGGATAGCCGGGCAGGGTGTCGTACAGCCGGGTTGACGACAGGTACACCAGGCTGTCGAAGCGCCCGTGCTCAAGCAGCTCGTTCAGCAAGCTGACATGGGCGTTCACCGTGGCGTGCGGGTGCTGCGCGAAGTCGCCCGTCAGGCCGGCGCAATAGAACACCGTGCCCAGCTCGCGGCGGGTGAAATTTGGCGCGTGGCGCGGGCTGGCCCAGCACTCCCAGCCCTGGCGCTTCAGGTGGGCCAGCAGGTGCCGGCCAATGAAACCGTCTGCGCCCACCACGGTGGCTTGTTTCATGACTGCCCCTCGTCGCGTGAGTACACGCGCCGATCCCCCGGGGGGACTGAGGCAGGACGTGAAACCGTCCTGAGGACGGTTTCACGCTTGCCGAGGGCCAGCCGCGTCACGCGGCTGGCGCGGGGCCGGCTTGGGGCGGCCCGGCGCTCGG